>JACMIS010000288.1 GCA_014381035.1 Armatimonadota bacterium | reverse complement strand
GCCGAGTCCGCCGCCGCCGTTAGCCGGACGGGGGGCGAGAGCGTCGCGGGGGAGGCTCTCGCACGTCTGCGGGCACACTCCCTCGTCGGGAGTCTCGCGGATACCTCGCGGATGCGGTTTTCGCTTCTGGAAAGCCTCCGCATGTTCGGCGCGGAACAAATGACGGACGGCGAGCAAGAATCGGCACGAGAGTACCACGCCGTCTGGTTCGCAGATTTCGCGGAGCACTTCGATGCCGCCGTCAACGGGCAGGACGGGATGATGTGGCTGGAGCGGGTTGACATGGATCTGCCTAACTTCCGGGCGGCGATGGATCATGATCTATCCCGGAACCCGCCCCGGATGCTTCAGGTCGCGGGCGCACTGGTGGCGTACTGGAACTTGCGTGGTCGCCCGACCGAGGGACGTGCCTGGCTGGAACAGGCTCTCGAAGCCTATCGTGCCCAAGACGCGGGATTCGACCCGCGCCACCGCAGCCGGGCGTTACACGGGGCTGGGGCGTTAGCCATGATGCAGGGAGACAACGTCGCGGCACAGTCGTTCTTCGAGGAAAGTTTACGTCTGCGCCGCGAATCCGGCGATCCGGTCACCCTCGCCGCGACACTGAATAGCCTGGGGTTGCTCTACCTGTCTCGGCAGGAGTGGGACAAGGCACGTAACTTTCTGGGTGAAAGCCTGGCGATACGGCGGACGACCAGTGCTGCGACGGATCTTGCCGGCTCCCTTCTCAATCTGGGGGTTGTGGAGTGGGAGATCGGCGACTATGTCGCCGCGAAGCCTCTCTGCGAGGAGGCACTGGCTCTGTACCGGGAACGCGGAAACCGTGTGGGCGAAGCGCAGGCACTGAACAATCTGGGCACTATCGCGCTTTCCTTTTGCGATTTTACGGAGGCAGAAAAGTGGTACGATCTGAGTCTTGCGATCAAACGGATCGTGGGGAATCCGATGGGTATAGCGAATACTCTTTCCAATGTCGGTCTCGCCGCGATGTATCAGGGGCGTCATGCCACCGCCACCGCTTGTTTCGAGGAGTCTCTGGCGATATTCCGCGAGGTGGACGCGCCCGAAGCTATCGCATCCGAACTCCGTAACCTCGGGCAGACCGCGACGTATCGGCGGGAGTGGGATCTTGCGTACTCGCTACTGGCGGAGAGTCTGACCAGGGTTCGGGAATCAGACACCCCCGACGACATTTTTGGAAACCTCGAAGGGTTCGCCCTATTCGCACAAGCACGCGGCGAGAATGAAGCTGCTGTCCGTCTGTTAGGAGCCGCCGACGCCCTCCGAAGCGCGATGCACTTCCCGATCTATCCTGCCGAACGCGCCGCACTGGATAAATCTTCCGCCGCTGCACGGGAGGCACTGGGCGAGGAAGGATTTGACAGGGCGTTCCGGGAAGGAGCCGTTCTCTCACCGGAGGATGCCATCGAACTCGCACGAACTCTCGCGCCATGAATGCCGACACCGTGTCAGAATAATCTCATTCATTTTTCCGAACAAGAGGGCGGGGACCACGGAAACTAACGTTTTTTTAACGCGCTACCCTTAATATGAAGGGCATCTACGGACACGGAAAGAAGGATGCTATGATAAAACCGAACAAAATGCTTCATCAAAGATCGCTACTGCTGGTAGCGGTCGGGTGCCTGCTCACCATCGCCGCCATATCATGCGGGATTCAGACACGGGCGGTCGCGCAGGGCGGGAACGTTTCTCTGGACAAGGTTTCTCTGGTGAAGATGACCGACCCCGTGGAACGCTCCTTTTCGGTGCAACTCCCCAAAGGCTGGCGCAATCAGGCGTATCTGGCACGCACCTACGATCAGGTGCGTCCCATCACGACCTCGCTCAGTCCCGACGGCGCGACGCTCCTCTTCGCGGGCGACCCGAGGCTACCCAGTTATATTGTGCCTACGCCGTATCTGAATGCGGACAGCGATGTGGCGCGACTGAACCCGAATCCGCTGATAAAGTACATCGCTCTCGTACCGGCGAAGGAATACTTCCCGAACTATCTCCGCGAGAAATTCGGGAAGCTATCCGGCTTCCGTATCACCGATGTCGCCGCCGCGCCTGTGTTGGCACGGGAAACCGAAGAGCGACTAAGCAAACTGGGGCTTTCTGTGCAAGCGGAAAGCGTGCGCATTACCTTCGATTACAAGGTCAAGGGGAAACTCATGCACGCCCTGATCAACGGCACTACGCTGACCAATGGCACTATCTGGACGGTGGATGTGGGCGGCGTGACTACCACCGGGAATCCCGCCCCGTACAATCAACTGTTACTGCGTATCGCGAGGACATATAAAACAGATCCGCAGTGGAAAGCGCAACAACAGGCACTCCACGAACGACGGATGGCGCAGTTACGGCGTGACTACGAAAATCAGCAGATCGCCTTCAACGCCAGCAACCAGCGGCACCAACTGCGCATGCAAGCCATCGAAGACGCGGGAAGGGCGAACACACGCAACTGGCAACAACGGCAAGACCAGAGCGACGCCAACCATCGCCAGTTCCTCAACTACATCACGGACGAGCATACGGTAGTAGACCGGAGCGGGAAGGCGTACCAGGTAGATAACAGCCACCAGCGCTACTTTATCAACAAGCGCACAAACACCTATATCGGCACCAAAAGCACGACGGGGCTCGACGATCTCCGCCGAATACCGGGAGTGGACCCGAACGAATACGAAGAGGTCAAGGTAAAACCATAGGCGCAACTTACAATGGGTGGGGAGGCAATTGGCGAATAATCGCGACTATAAAAAGTCACCGGCTTAACCGCCGGGACTCCTGCGAACATCTCTCGGCAGGAGTCAGTCGCTCATCCACGCCTGCGCACTATTCTCGCCCTCCTGTCGTGTCGGTGATACCTGGTTGACCGTTTTCAGCCCGCGCTACGACCTGTTCGCGCGGGCTTTTTCGCGCCGGTCGGCATGGTAAACTAAGCGCAGTCATGCCTGAATACGCCCAAACCCTGAACCTCCCCGAAGAAAATGTCGTTGTCCTGGATTTCGGAGCGCAGTATACCCAACTGATCGCCCGTCGTGTCCGTGAGTGCAAAGTCTACTGTGAAATCGTGCCTTATGACACCCCGCTGGAAAAAATTTTAGAACGTAAACCGCTCGGTATCATCTTCTCCGGTGGTCCCGCTTCCTGCTACGAACCCGGCGCACCGACCGTTGACCCGGCGTTTTACGACTGTGGTTTGCCGATCCTCGGCATCTGCTACGGCATGCAACTGATGACGAAGCAACTTGGCGGCATAGTGCGTGCCGGGTCGCGCCGCGAGTATGGCAAGACACAATTAGACGTGAGCGACGACACCGACCTGTTTCGCGGCTTGAACCGCGAACTGGTCTGCTGGATGAGCCACGGCGACGAAGTGGAAGCCGCGCCCCCCGGATTCACCATTACTGCCGTGACGCCGTCGATCCCGGTCGCGGCGATGGCGGACAAGGCGCGGCGCATGTTCGGCGTGCAGTTCCACCCGGAAGTGGTACACACCCCGTGGGGCACGGAGATCATTCGCAACTTCCTGTACGACATCTGCGGCGCGAAGGGCGCGTGGACGATGCGGTCGTTCATCGAAACATCGGTGGAAGCGATCCGCGCCGAAGTCGGCGATAAAAAGGTGGTCTGTGGGCTTTCGGGTGGTATAGACTCGTGCACCGTCGCCGCACTGGTACACCGGGCAATCGGCGACCAACTCACCTGCATTTTTGTCAACACCGGCATGATGCGCAAAGACGAAGGCACGCAGGTGCGAAGCAACTTCGCGGAAGCGTTCAACATCAATCTCGTTTATGCCGACGAAAAAGAACGGTTCCTGCGGCTCCTCGCCGGTGTGACCGACCCGGAAAGCAAGCGAAAGATCATCGGCAACGAATTCGTCGCCGTGTTTGACGAGATCGCGGACACGCTCAAAGACGCGGATTATCTGGCACAGGGTACGCTCTACCCCGACGTCATCGAGTCCGGCACGAAAAACGCGGCGAAGATCAAAACCCATCATAATGTCGGCGGATTGCCCGAAAATATGCGGATGAAACTGGTCGAACCGCTCCGCTATCTATTCAAGGATGAAGTGCGCAAGGTCGCCGAAGAGTTGGGCTTGCCGAGTGAGATGGTCTGGCGACAACCGTTCCCCGGTCCCGGTCTCGCGATCCGCATCATCGGCGAGGTGACGCTGGAGCGGCTGGAGATCCTGCGTGCCGCCGACGCCATCGTGGTCGAAGAGATCAAGAAAGCCGGTCTATACCGGCGCGTCTGGCAATCGTTCGCCGTGCTCCCCGACACCAAATCGGTCGGCGTGATGGGGGATCAGCGCACCTACGAGTACCCTATCGTGCTCCGCGTCGTCACCAGCGAGGATGCGATGACGGCGGACTGGGCGCGACTCCCCTACGAGGTTTTGGAGCGGATTTCGAACCGAGTGGTCGGCGAGGTGAACGGCGTGAACCGCGTGGTCTACGACATCACGAGTAAGCCCCCCGGAACCATCGAGTGGGAATAGACGCGCTCTGATTCTTTTCTTTTGTCCTGCCCGTCTGGGCGGGACAAAAGGAGCGACTTAATTTCATGGTAACGATCACCGAACTTGATGTGAACGGAACGCGACACGACGTCGCGGCGGACGCGGAGCGGAGTCTGCTCAGTGTTTTGCGCGACGATCTGGACCTGACCGGGACGAAATACGGTTGTGGGGAGGCGCGGTGCGGTGCCTGTATCGTTTTCCTTGACGGCGATCCCACGCCCTCCTGTGTCACGCCGGTGGGCGAAGTCGGCGCGAAGCGTGTCACGACTATTGAGGGAATGGAACAGAACGGACGCCTGCACCCGTTGCAGGAGGCGTTCCTGGAAATAGGCGCGATGCAGTGCGGCTACTGTACGCCGGGGATGATCATGTCGGGCGTCGCCCTGCTTCGCGCGAACCCGGACCCGAGCGAGGCGGAGATCGCCCGCGCCCTGGAAGTCAACATCTGCCGTTGCGGGATGCACTCGCGTATCATCGCCGCCGTCCGCCGGGCGGCGACAATCATTCAAGCCGAAACGCCCAGGGAGGACGCCGCATGAACGAGTCGAACGGAGCGTGGGCAACGGCGCGGGACGAGTTTTTCGCGCTCGTGGGGGGCGGCATAGTAGTCGTGTTCGCGTTCGACCAGGTGGCTGCGAACCACGAATCGGGCGGCGGGCGGCGCGGCGGACCGGGCGTGTCGTCGCCGCAGGAGATCGGGGTC
>JACMIS010000287.1 GCA_014381035.1 Armatimonadota bacterium | reverse complement strand
TTTCCGACAATTGGTAGCAGGTCGCGTGCCTAACAAACCTGGCACGTTTTTTGCTGCCATCTGTGTATTGGTTACCGTACACAATGTTTCTCCCCGACGCGGATTTGTCGCGCCACAATGTAGCGAGGCGGCATTTTTTCGAGTGGTCGGTGAGCGGTTGAATTTAAACCAAAAATCTTAATGTCAAAAGAACCCTACAGTACCGGCGGTCGCTCTGAAAATGGCGAGTCCGGTGCCGCTGTCGCAACCGCGAGGCGAGGGGACACGGTAAACCGGGCAGTCGTCTTCGCATAAACCATGCGGCGGGTGACAAGCCCGCCGGACCGCGTTTCTTCCTCCTTTCGTGCAACTACGCACCGATTCACCACTTTCACCGGCGACCACGTAAACCGAGCGGCACGATTTCGCGCTCGCGTTTTATTGTTTTGTTTGCTCCTGCAGTTTGCGAGCGACCTATTCCGCCATGAAAGAAACGGTGAAGAAATGCTTCTGGAATCCACCCTCCAATTCGATACCGTCGCACTGACCGACCGACTACGAAACGCGCTTAAAACCCCGCCCGGCGATGGGGGCGACCTTGCGATGACCGCCACCCTGCGCGGGCGGCACCCCGCCGATATTGCCGAAGCGATGGAAGGTCTCGCCAAGCCCGAAGCCCTGTTCGTCTTCAACTGGCTCGACAACGCCCGCGCCGCCGAAGTCCTCGACGAGGTGGATTCCGAATTGTCGCGCTATATCGTCAATAATGCGCCTCCCGGGCGGATCGCCGAACTTCTCGACACACTTCCGATGGACGACGCCGCCGAACTGATCGAGGAAGCGCAGGCGGACAACCCGGAACGCGCCGAGGAACTGTTGGAGGAACTCGCGAACCGTTCCCCGGAGGACGCCGCCGAGGTGCGCGAACTCCTCTCCTACGATGACAAGACCGCCGGACGATTGATGACCGACAAGTTCGTTCGCCTCTCGGGCGCGATGAGCGTCGAGGATGCCTTCACTGCGATCCGCCGCTCCGACCCGGATGTGGAAACGCTGTCTGACCTGTATGTCACCGATGGCGGCAAAACGGGCGGCGGCAGAGTGGGACGCGAAAAACTGATCGGTGTCCTGTCGCTTCGTGATCTCGTCCGCGCCAAGCCGAACGCCCGCATTGCGCAGGTGATGGTGCCCGAACCGATAGCTGTGAGCGTGGACACCGATCAGGAAGAAGTCGCGCAGACCATCAGCAAGTACGACTTTTCGGCGATTCCGGTACTCGACCGTGACGGTTATCTCGCCGGCATTGTGACCGTCGACGACGTCGTCGACATTCTCGTCGAGGAACAAACCGAGGACGCACTGAAACAGGGTGCCGTTTCGTCGGAAGCGATGAACATGCCCTACTTTTCCGTGCCGCTCTGGACGGTCGTGCGGTCACGCGTTCCATGGCTGGCGATGCTTTTTGTCGCCTCTATGCTTACTACGGTCGTTTTGGAAGAAAACCAATCCGAACTGGATCGGGTCCCGGTGCTATCTCTCTTCTTTACGTTGCTCGTGGGGACCGGGGGGAACGCAGGAGCACAGACGATCTCCACCGTGATTCGCGGCATGTCGCTCGGCGAGATTCGCGGGCGCGATGCGATGCGGGTACTATGGCGCGAGTTCGGTACCGGATTTATGCTCGGCGCGTTGCTTGCCGTTGTCGCATTCATTCGTGCCTATCTGATGGAGAAACGCATCGACTTCGCACTCGTTGTTGCCCTGACGGTCTGGGCGATCTGCGCGTGGTCGAACGTCATTGCTTCGATGATCCCGCTCGCCGCGCAACGGTTGAAGATCGATCCGGCACTAGTCTCGTCGCCGCTCATCACGACCCTTGTAGACGCGAGCGGCTTGTTCATCTACCTGATGATCGCCAAAGCGTTGCTCGCCGAGTTGCGGTAGAAGCCATATGCCCGGCTCCGAAACCGTAACTACAGGAACATAAGCGGTAGCTACTATACCCACAACAGTTTTGCCCAAAGTTTCGGCGATGGATTAATGGATGGTGTAGTAGAGCGTAGGACACTTTCTGCGTTACCATGTCGTTTACGTTGCGATCTCATAGGAAAAGCGTGGTGTCCATTGGTGCGTTGATAACCACATTCCTCACATGAAGTCGTACAACGTCTGCGCATCCTCGCATAGTTGCATGGTTCCGAATATCGCGATTCCCCGTACATATCGGTAATCGCCAAGAAGTATAGACATTTCTCCGCGAGCGTTGACCGTAATTGCTTTGCGGACAAGCCGTGTGTCCTCTTCGACCCAGAATGTGTGCTAACATTACCGCCGGGGCTATGCAGTTGAAATACCAGAAGCGGTTTGCCGTCCTCTGTGATTTCGTCCGGGGCATTCGTTGGAATCGTCACGCGCCAACCGGATAGCGCGGCACGTTGCAAAAGCACGAACGGTTCCATGCCCTCGACGTGATTGGCGGGTAGTTCCCTTTTTCTATCAGCAAGCGTCACAAAGCCGCCTTTGCTATCGCCGCGCACAACGAATGTGATTGCGATACCGAGTCCCTCCGACACGAGTCGGCAACGCCCACCTTCCGCGAGAATAACAGTGAACTTGGCGATTGGAACTGTCATCCCATCCGTTTGCGGCGGTGCGGTAAATGTGCCGCACCCGGTCATGGCGAGCGACTGGAGGCGTAGAAACGCCTCGCCGCCGTGTGCGGCAATCGTCGCGGGGAAACGTCCTGCGCCGTCGGTATCGGCAAGAGTGGTTATGTCAGTCACGGTATGCACCTTCTAATTCCTGGTTAAGAGGACTGCTGCCCTGTTCGGTGTGGATGCAACGCCACCCCACTCGCTTCGGGCGAAGCGCAGATGCAACTCGCTTTTTGGGCGAAGTGTCATCGAAGTTTCTACGCCCGGATCGCCGTCCGAACCGTCGAGTAAAACACGCAAACGATTCAAAACCTTTGCCACGACAATCTCAGTAAGCGCGAACGCCGTACCGATACTCAGGTGAGCGTGCCGAGTTTAGCGACAAGCACCGCTTTTTTGTCCGCGGCAACATCGCACGCGTACTGCTTCGAGGCTTCGTTTTCGAGGCTTCGTTGCGGTTCACATGTTCCTGCTGAAGAACGGCATCGGTGGTCGCGGTCGCCACATCGGCGGTTAGAAAACCGAATTAAGGCAGCATCTCTTCCGATTTTGGCTGCGAGGTTGTTTGGCCAGATCATGCGGGGATCGGCGAGCTGCCTTTACTCAGCGTCAGACATCAAGTAGTTTTCTTCACCGCGGAATACGGGGCGTCGGGCGCAAATGGTTTTCACACCGTAAACGCACTGTTGCAATCGCGCCGACCAGCGCGAGGGCGGACAGAACAAGCACTAGGCTTCCTGCTTCCGGCACAACGACGGCAACCACGCTAACGTTATCGAGAATCCCGTCAGTACTTTCGGTACTGCTTATGGGAGAATCGGCGAAGCGCAAGGTGCTGTTAACTCCTGTCGCGGTGAATGAGAAGATGTTTGTGGTATCCATGACAGCGTCAAACGTGCTCTGTCGCCCCGGCACGCTATCGGTAGCGATGACAGAGTTAAGAACCGCGCCATCGGCCGTGTTCAAGACGTCGGCGGTAATGCTTTGTGTGCTGGGTTGAGATGTGGAGTAATTTCCGAAGACGAAGGACACGCTATAAGCCGCCCCCGGCGTCGTGGCGAAACTCTGGGACAGCACCGCATTGGGAGTGCCGTCGCCGGTGTTGAACGCAAACAATTGTGATCCAAAGGCGGGTGGGGTCGGTGTCATATCGCGGTAGAAAGCGTAAGTGTCAGATCTGCCGCTTCCGGAGAGTGTCCAACTGTTGATTCCGCTCTCAAAGCCGGGGTTTATGGTGAGGTTCTGGGCATTGACGGTCGTAGAGGAAACGATGGTCAATGCGGTCAGAGCTAGGCTTACAGTGATAAAATTGCGTTTCATGAAGGAAGAATAACACTTTTTTGAGCTGCGAAAAACGTCTTTTGACTCTTGCACCGCGCTACTTTTCATGGTAATAGATTGAGGTTTTTCTACACGGTTATCTGCGCTGCACAAGTTATTGAGACTGATGTCATCTCTAAGCGCGGTAGAAACGCAATAAATGATTCAAGAATCGTATCCGCGTTCGTCAGAAGATTTAGGCAAGTGTTTTGAACTGCTGGAACGAAGTGCGTATTATGACTTTTCCATCCAACGAC
>JACMIS010000286.1 GCA_014381035.1 Armatimonadota bacterium | reverse complement strand
TTCTGTCGTGGTTTGCAAGGTCTGCGGTCGCGCCCGAGTCGGTTCCACCCCTTCAAGCATAGGCACCGCGCGGCCCCGACGGAATCCGTCGGGGCCGCGCGAAGCCACGCAGTTCGGCACCCTGCTTTCGGCGGACTACGGCGCGGACGGTTTGCGTGCCTGGAAACAGAACGCGGGCGGGGTCAGTACCTACTTCCTGTACGATGGCGTGACGCCGATCCTCGAACTCGACGCGACTGGCGCGATCAAGGCGACGAACGCGTGGGGCGCGAACGGGTTGACCAGCCGCCGCGACGCTCTCGGTAGCGACACGTTCTACACGTTCGACGAGCGCGGCAACGTCAGCGAGCGAACGAACGGCACGGGGCAGGTTCTGACCCGCCACATCGCCGACGCCTACGGGAACACCTCGGCATACGACGCGGGCGGGGCACCGCTCGCGCAAGTCCCCAACCCGTACAGCGGATTCGGCGGCAAGTACGGCTACTACACGGATGGCGAGACGGGGTTGATTCTCTGCACCTTCCGCTACTACGACTCGCAGACGGGCAGGTGGCTCAACGAAGACCCTATTGGTTACGCGGGCGGCATTAATATATATGCCTATTGTAGTGGAAATCCTATTAATTGGATTGATCCTTCTGGGCTTCAAGATGATCTACCTGATTCCGAAATCGGTGGTATGAAGGGAGGTATTAGAAATCGACCTGGACTCAATGGCGGCGCGAATGGTCAATGGGCGCATAGTGCTATTGATGAATTGTGGAATACTCTCGCTTGGGGTTTTGCTGGGGTCATCATTCCGGGAAGTGGTGCTTATGATGATGTAGCAAGGGTCGCATCTTGTGGCGGAAAAGCGACATTTCGTGAACTCCTTAGTCACTCCAGTGTTGCGACAAAGATGGGAACCGAGTGGGGTGATGAAGTGCTCAAGTTACTCGGACGAAAAGGTGCTAAGGTCACAGGTGAGTTCACGCAAGAGGCAATGGTGAATGGAAAGAGGGTAGTCGGAAATTTCGATGGTGCTGTCGGAAACACATGGATAGAATTCAAAAGCGGGTGGGGCAAGAACCCTCAGAAAGATATGCAACAGATACTGAATCAAGCTAGGGTTGCGAGAGAGGGGTGCCGCGTATAGAGTGATGTCTAAAACGGAGATTAGTAGCGAGATGAAAACCTTTATGCAGAAGCACAGTATCGGATTTCTTGAGAAGTTACATTGATGAAGGGTGAGTGCTGATGAGTATGCAGTCCGATGTCCGAGTAAAAACCTGTTATCCTACCACGGTTCAAAAAGTAGTTCCGTTGTTGTTGCGTCATGGGTGGTCATTTGGTTGTATTCTTAACCTTCTTGTCTTGCGTTAGATGATACCGTTTCGCCAGATGGTTCGCCGGTTTCTGCCGCCTGCTTTTCCTGCCGCTCTTGGAGGTAAAGGCAGACCGTGTCCAGCGGTCGCCGCCCCATGTTCCGGTACCCCAGGTGCGGCCGCTCTTCGTTGTAGAAGCGCATCCACTCGTCCAGATCGCCCTGCAACGCTTCCACGCTCTCGTAAAATGTCGTCCTCATTTTTATGCGGAAAAACTCGTCGAGCACGGTGCGGTGGAACCGCTCCACGAACCCGTTCGTCTGTGGCGAGCGCACCTTCGTTCTCTTATGCTTGATGTCGTTCAGGGCGAGAAACAACTCATAGGGGTGCTGGTTTTCCTTGCCGCAGAACTCCCTGCCGTTGTCCGTCAGGATCGCCTCCACCGTGATCTCTTTCTCGGCGAAGAAGGGCAAAACGTCGTTGTAGAGCGTGCTGACCGCCCACTCCGGCTGCTTACTCGTGCCCAGGACGCCCCAGGCGTGTGACCCGAAAGTGTCCACCACCGTGTGCAGATAGACTTTGCCGACGCCTTTGAAGTTGCCCACGTAGAACGTATCCTGGGATAGCAACTCACCGGGGCGCGACGACTCGACATGCCGCTCGGCGAAGCACGGGTTCGCCTGTTCGATCTGCTTGACCTGCTCCGGCGTCAGCGTGATCTGGTTATCGAGGGATTGCTTCTCCAGGGCGAGCAGCCGCTCGTAGCGGCTGCCGAGCCCCGCCCGGTTGAGGATGTTCTGGATGCTGACGAACGAGACGCTGACGCCCTCCTTCGCCAGGAGGTTGGCGAGATAATTGCAACCCCTGGTCGGCTGCTCCATCGCCAGAGCCACGATCCGCTCCCGCACCGCTTCCGGGGTGGTCTGGGGGTGGTTTTTCACGACCGGCGGTAAGTCTTTCAAGCCTTCCAATCCGTGCGTCTGGAACCGCCTCTTCCATTCGTAGAATGATGTCCTGTCCATCCCCGCGTGTTTACACGCTTTGCTGACACTACCAAGTTCTTGTGATAATTCCAGAACGGATAGCCGCTTGCGCGCCAGTTTGGTCGCCGGATCTTTATCCGTGATTCGTTCCGCCATTCGCCTGTCTTGCCTCCATAGGGATTTTACCCCAAAATGTAATGCAAGAAGCTTTAGAATACAATTTGGTAGTGGAATTTATTACGAACATTACTCCAAACCGGAGATGATGGGAGACACGAAGGTAGCTGACCTACAGGATGTGAATGATGTCTTAGAGAGACTTACTATGGTTGCATCTTCGGGGGAGACAGTTAGTATCCAATTTGAGATGGGGATTGTTCTCATGACTATGGTCCAGTCAAATATCGACGAGTTCAACTTTATCGTAACCGGAACTGCGCCGCGTTGTTTCGATACACGTTGGACGAACTTCGCGTTCTTCACAGAAAATATAGTGGTGCCGATCAGCCGCTCTACTTGTATAATAAGCGTTAATTACTGTGATGAACTCTCGTAAGGGATCATCGGATGAGAAGATTTACCCCTTCAAGTATCGTCGGATCGCCAGCACTGACCCGGTTCCGCCGAGCATCGCCCCGCTCAGGAGCAGGTAGCCCGTGACCGCGACGAAGTCTACCGGCGTCGTGTAGGGCGCGAACTGCGGCAGGTTTCCGGTGACCAGTCCGGCGACGTACCGCCCCATGCCCCACAGCGTCAGTGCCGCGATGGCGCCGCCCCCGAGTCCGTGCAGAAAGCCTTCTAACAGGAGCGGCAGGCGAATGAACGACGCGTTCGCGCCGACGATCTGCATGATCTTGATCTCCCGGCGGCGCATGAACACCGAAAGCCGGATCGTGTTCGCGACCACGGCGAGAGCCGCGAGCAGGAGCACGACCCCGGCGACCAGTCCCACGGTCCGCGCGACGCGCCCGAGGCGGAGCAGGGTTTGCAGTTCGGCGTCCATCGCCTGTACCTCCTCGACCTCGCGGAAGCCGCGGACGGTGTCGGTGACGGTTTTCGCGGCGTCGGCATCCGACAGGCGCACGTTCAGCGTGTCCGGCATGAAGTTCGGGATGCCGGTCACGTCCAGCGCGGACTCGTCCGCCTGCGCCTGGAACACCGTCTCGCGCGGCAAAAAATCGACCCGCTCGACGCCGGGCAGGGCACCGATCCGCTTTTG
>JACMIS010000036.1 GCA_014381035.1 Armatimonadota bacterium | reverse complement strand
TGTTTCCATAGTGACAGCGACCCGTGAGCATCATCAGGTTGAAGTCGGCTCCTCGCCGCGTGGTTCGCTTGCACTGCTTCATGCCGCGCAAGCCTATGCCGCCACACTCGGGCGCGATTTTGTTCTTCCTGACGATGTCAAGACTCTTGCTCCGTATGTACTTGCCCACCGGATCGTGCTGACTCCGGAAACCCGTGCGCGCGGTATCGGCGACACGGCGGTCGTCGCTGACCTTCTAAACCGTATCCCGGTGCCAGTAGGGGTGGCGAAAGAGTAACAAAGATGAACGCAAGCAAACTCGGCATTTTGTAGCCGCAACTTTTGGCGGATCGCGTTCCTCTAACAAGATGCGACCCGTTTTCGCTTTCCGAGTGATCGCACTTGACAGAAAGCGGCGTTGCTACTTATAATCGGGCAGGAACCCCGTCCCACGGTTTCTATATTTATGTGGGCGGTAAACAGTAGGAGGATGGCGTTGACCACTTTTCGCGGCACCAATCGGGCGTTCGGCATGATGACCGTCGCTGCGTCGCTCACTATCGGCGTTCTTTGCGGAATGACTACCGCTCAGGCACAAACAATTCCCACGGCGGTGAATAAACCGTTCGCACTGAAAGTCGGTGCATTCAACCCGTCGGCTGACAAGGCACGACGCGCTTCGAGCGATGTTTTGTTTTCCATCGAAGCGGAATACACGATTCAGAACCTCGTGGAACTGAATTCATCGTACTCCGTTTTCAGCGTCGGATATATAAATCAAGACGACCTTCGTATCATTCCAATCACCATCGGGCAAAACTGGACAGATGGGAATCGGAACTACTTCTATGGGGGCGGTCTCGGATTGTACAATGTCAAAATGGATCTGGCAGGTTTCACCTCGAACCAGGATAAGTACATCTTTGGTTTCTACGGTGTGGTCGGGTTGAATCTGACCAAGCAAGTTTTCGCCGAAGTGAAATACCACTATCCGTACAAGTACGATGACCAGTTCGTTGGCGGTTTCCAGGTTATGGCAGGTCTACGGTTCTAACTCAGGTATTCGGCGTTTGGGGCGAGAAGAGTTATCGCTCATCACTTCCGAACTCCTGGCACTTGACGCCCAATAACCAGCACCCACAGGTCGCCCCGGCAACAACGCCTGAGTCGTTCAAGGCGAACAGTGCCAACATCGTTGCGAAAAGGGCAGGCTGCGTCCCACACCCGGCAGGAACAAGCGAAACTTGTTCCTGCCGTTTCCGTCGGTGAATATCCCATAGTTGCGCCGCGATCTCGACTATCAGCAAAACCGCCCAGGGCGACGTAGTTAACAGGCGGGCGTTTACCAGCATTTTACGTTTGGCAATTGTTGCGAGGTTATCGAAGCCCTTCTCCCGCACGTTTATTACCACTTCGCCGATGTGTGTCCGCGACGAGGCAGGACGCGAACCATCCCACCAGGCGAACCCCACGATTGCTACGATAACGGCGGTCCCGGCAAGTGTGAAACCGCCTTTGTTGATTCTTCTCGAATGCCCCCCGTTTGCGTTTGGCATCAGAGTAAGAGTGGTAAAGGCGACCAGTGCGGCGACAAAACCGCCCGCGTCCGCGCCGAGAGAAGGCGCACCGAGGATGATCGCTGTCGTCAATCCCCAGAGAATCGTCGCAATGGCTCCGTGCGTCGTGCCGACCGCTACAACCACCGCGCCCAAAAATAATCCGGAAATTTCATTGCCGATACCGTAGAATCGAGCCGCTTCCAGCACGGAATAGGAAAGTGGTGTCCGGGAAAGCAGGAATCCGCCCGTGCAAGTGTCCACAGCGATAACGACTGCGGTGGCAATGGCAAGTATACGCGGCAGACGATTGCCCCAACTCTCGCGCAAGCCGGATACCGTCGCGAGAATCGAGACCAGTATCGCCGCAAACACATAAACCAGCGCGTCGGAAAATGCATGCGCGTAGATTGCTGTCGGGACGAATGGCGCGACGACAAGGAGAGCGAGCGGTATAGAAAGCACGAAGGTCTGAGTCACTCGTCCAACCGGTGGGCTTCGAACCAGAATCGAAAGCAGGAACGATCCGGCAAGAAGCCAGGGAATCACTGGCAGAAGTTTTTGTTCGCGCGCCTGTTGTCCCCAAGCCGTCGCTTTTCGATGCAGATCGGCTATCATCGCCCCGGAACTGCTCGCCGAGACGATCTCGATTGGTCGTCCTTCCCCGACACGCCGCGCGACAGGAGGCAGATCGAGTAGAGCGGCGACCGTCGCGGCGATGTCGGTTGCCGCAACGAGTCCGGGGCGACGCCGTGTGGAGGGCGATGTCAAGAGTCGTGGGTGACGTGTTGCTGTCTTTTGCGTCCAGTAAAATACCGGTGCGACCCGTTCACGCCGTTGCAGGGCGTTCGCTCCTGGAGTCACACCGACCATCAGTACCGATGTGTCGCCCGGTAATGCGCCAAGTGCAGTGAGTCTGGTGAATAGGATCGCCGCATCCCGTACCGCATTTGCCCCGGTGATTGTATGGATTTGGAGCGGCACCTTGTTTTGTCGGGCGGTTTCCGGAAGCGTTGGCGCACCGGGTTCGGGGGTGCGTGAACCGGAAAGGATCATACGAAGCCCCGCGTTAAAATCGCTGTCGTCCGGTGTGCCATTGCGCGTCGGGATCAATCCATAGGCGGAAAAACTTGCACCATTGCGGATAGATTCAGACTCGCGGATACCCAGACCGTCTACGGCGATAAGCACCACGCCTTCTGGAGTCGCCGATAACGGTTGCGAAGTTCGGGAAAGGTGCGGTCGCACCATCGCGGCACCGAACACCAAAAGGAGACAGAGCAAAGCGAGGACAATCCGTTTCATCGCCCGTGCGCGATCCGTTCGTATAGTGCGAAGGTTGCGGCAATCATCGCACTATCTGTGAAGCGTTCGGCGACACGCGCTTTGCCTTCGTTACCCATGTTTCGCCTTTTCTCCGGGGCAGAGAGTAGCGTTTGCAACGCGTTCGCGAACGCATCCGGAGCGCGTGGTGGCGTGAGTATTCCGGTTACGCCATTTTGTATCGCTTCCGGTAATCCGCCGACGTTGGTTGCGACAACCGGCAACCCTGCCGCCATCGCTTCCAGAACGGCAAGCGACAAACCTTCTTCCCGTGATGACAGCGCGAAAATATCAGCTGCGAATAACAGGTCACTGATTCGGTCCCGAGAAATAACCCCGGGAAGAAACGCTTTGTTGTTCAACCCGAGCACGTTGATATGCCATTCGAGCGTTTTACGCAGTCGCCCCTCGCCTGCGACGCATAAGCGAGCATCGGGATAGTGGGGCGCAAGAAGGGCGAATGCTTCCAGTAAGTTCGCGACATCTTTCTCCGGCGACATGCGGGAGAGACAGACCACAAGCGGATCGCCCGGCGCGATATGAAAGACTTCACGCTGGATACGACGTCGCACCTGTCGTTCGGCATCGCTGACGGTAAATCGCGAAACCTCTATCCCGTTGGGGATAGGGATGATCCGGTCGCGGTCGCCAACGATGTCCGTTGCACTCTCGGCTACCGCGTGGGAAACGGCGATGATTGCACTGGCACGCGACAGCGCGGTCCGTGCGGCAGTTTTTTGTAGCCCGGTCAGGTCGGACGGCACGAGGTTGTGTAAGGAAACGACGAGCGGCAATCCCGCTGCGACGGATGCCGCCGCGAAAAGGGGGGCGTAGCGGAGTCCATGACCATGAAGCAGTTCCGCGCCGTTGTTTCTGGCGAAGCGTCCGGCACTCTGCCCGGCGGCGATCTGATGATACGGTGCGGAACTCTCGACGCGGAGTATCTGTCGGTGCGAGGTGCCAGGGACGGCGTCCGCCAGTGCCAGGAGGGTTTCCTCCGGTGCCAGTAGCAAGGGGGGCGACTGCGGGTATGCCGCGAGAAGCAGTGTTCGCACGAGTTCGCGCATTCCGCCCTGCGCAGGTCGCAGTAGATGCGCGACTCTGGGGAGTGTCCCCGAAAAAGGTTGTGTCATACAATTACAAAGCAGGTCCTGCTTTCCTGTACGGTTCGACAATACGGTTTGTTGTCCCTTTTTTCTTTTCTTTCGTTTGTCCGCGCAGGACAAACGAAAGAAAAGAAACAGAAGTGAACCAACGCGTGACAAATTAGTCTATAACACCGTATAGCCTTTGGAAGGAAACAGATTCTTTGCGTCCATCTCGTCTACCCCTACTGTCTTTATTTGTTCTCCCTGCGCTGTTTGTGCCACTCTTTATAGCGGGAAGCGCGAGACCTGTTTCCTCGTTCGGGCAAACG
>JACMIS010000285.1 GCA_014381035.1 Armatimonadota bacterium | reverse complement strand
TGGGGCGCGGTGGGTCTGGAATGGAACATCCAGTCACCGCCGGTGACGCATAATTTCGATACGGTCCCGGTCGTTACCTGGGAGGCGTATGAGTATCAACAACGTGACGAGGACGAGGCGATTCTGGACCGGGATTCCATGCCCGGTGCGCCTAAAAACGTGGAGGGTGCATCCGTATGAGCCTACGGGCAGCGATAGCCGGGACCGCTCCGTCGAAAGGCGGGGCGCACGGCGGAATTATAGACCAACCGGTCGCGCACCAGTTCGAGGACATTGACCAGCAGAACGAGTGTTACATGGTCGGGATGTGGACGTTCCTGGTCACGGAAATCATGTTCTTCGGGGCGTTGTTTCTGGCATACTCGGTTTACCGGACGCTGTACCCGGCGACGTATCTGGACTGCCATCGGTTCCTCGATATCAAGTGGGGAACGATCAACACCGGCGTATTGCTATTCTCCTCATGGAGCATGGTGATGGCGGTCGTCGCCAACCAGCACGGCAAGAAGTGGCCCATGATCTTCTGGCTGTCGGTGGTCATTGCCTGTTCGCTCGGCTTCCTCGGGATCAAGGCGATTGAATATTCGTCCAAGATAAAGGAAGGGTTGTGGGTCGGTAATTTCGACTATGCGAAAGCAAATACCGAATGGATTCACCACCATGAAAAGCACGGCAGTAACGACGCGAACCGAGGCAATAACGACGCCGAAAACGTGGCTGAGGGGCACTCCCCTGATTCCACGGCAGGCATCGAAGCAGCAATCCCCGGTGCGCAAGTGAACGCTTCGCCCGGTAAGTTATTCGAGCACGAGGCGAAGCTGGTGTACTCGTACTACCCTTCGGTACGCGAACTCGCCGCCGGATATCGGTATACGAACCCGACCTACTCCACGGTGGAAAAAGCTGAAACGGGACCGTTCACGTCGTATCAGGGCGGACCGAGTTTCGTCGAAACGGCGTCCAAGCGAGCGCAACTGTTCTTCTCGATCTATTTCGGGATGACCGGCTTGCACGCGATCCATATCATCATCGGTATTCTGATGATGGGGACGATCATCGGCTTGCGGTTCTTCGATCACCCATCCGTGACGCTCGACTACATGCCCACCGAAATGGTCGGCTTATACTGGCACTTCGTAGACATCGTGTGGATTTTCCTGTTCCCACTGATGTACCTTATTTCGTAATGAAGCAGTGGCTGGGTGATTGGGTTATTGGGCATATTCCAGAACCCAACCACCCAATCACCTGATCGCCCAACAACCTAACTAAAATGGCAACAACAGCATCACATTCGAGCGGCGGCGGACACGGGCATGGGACGAACACGCGTCTCCATGAGGATCTGCCGCATTATAAAGAATTTCACATCACCCACCCCCCAACCAGCCTATTCCACTTGACCGGGGTAGCGATTGCTGGACTATTAGTGCTCACGGTTGTCCTGTATTATATAGATCTTTCCAAGATCTTCCCGATCAATGGAATCAACCTGATTGTCGCGTTGATGGTGGCGACCTTTAAGGCATATCTCGTAATCCGTAACTTTATGAACCTGAAAGGCTCGACCCCGCTCACGGTACTCTGGGCGGCACTGGGGTTTATCTGGCTTCTGCTGATGGGTGGCATCTTCCTCGATTACCGCACGCGTCCCGAATCACCGGGCTGGCAGAAGATGGAATACACAGCAGAAAACGCTTCGCCGAACACGGTAAAGAAAATCGCGCCGGAGCAGACGCAAAGCAACCCGTAGGGATGAGTGGGTACGGGTATATATAGCCTTTCTTTGCGATTAGCCGATTGCAAGGAAAGGTTTTTGTTTTCGGTAAAGCGAGTGCCCTCGCCACAGTCTACTGCAAGTTGCTTTACGTCTCCATCGCCAATTCTTCAACCTCACGCCACCACGCCCCGAACCGCTTTGGGACCCGTTCGACATCAGGGTACGGAACCAGTTCCGCGACGGGATAAGTACTCACCCGCAACCCGCTTGTTTCCAGTTCGTTCTGGTATTGCGCGAATCGCTCGCCCACGGTTTGTGTGGTGGCAATGCGGGTCGCGCCCTTTTCGTCGGCGAACGCCTTGATCTCAGTGACGACGTCGCCGCGCCGAATCGAACAGGTGCCTTTCGGTCGCGCCGCAAAAACTTCCATCACCGATTCGTAGATGAAGGTGAGCCGCCCGAACCCAAACCGCATTTCGCGCAGGAACGCTTCGTCGAATACGAACAGTAGCGGAGCGTCTGGATGCGCGATGAGTGCCGGGTTAACCGCGCTTAAATGGTCGCCGTGAAGCCATATCACCACGTTTTCCGAAGTCTCTGTTTCCGCCACCGCGATCCCCCTCTCCCTGGTAATCGTCGCCGAACAGGCGGCGACCGAGCGTTTCATACGTTGCATCGAACGGACACGTGTGCGACTTTGCTGCGGGACAGTCGGTACAGTAGGCATTACCAGTCGCCGGGTCGCGGCTGTACTTTTCGACGTTGCCCCGGTTGAAAAAATATGGCTTGTGCGAAAATGTGGATGCGATCCATTGCCACGAGAGCGTGTTCGACGCCGGGTCGCCGCAGAGCAGGAAGCGATAGAAGAGCCTCGCCCCGGCTTGCCACGGCTGTTTGCGGAAATGAACGAACCATGCCGCGAACCACATTCGCGCGTGGTTGAACATATAGCCGGTCTCGTACAGGGAGCGCAGGGAAATGTCCATGCAGTTCAAACCTGTTTCGGCATCGAGAATGTCGTCCGGGATTGGCGTGTCGGCGTTACCTGCGCCGAGGGGGACTTTGGCCTCCTCCATCGGCGCGAATATGCGCGCACCGTAGCGAGCGTACTGGAGTTGCCAGAACTGCCGCCACGCGAGTTCCTGAATCCATTTCGTCGCCGCAAGGGATCCGATTTTCTCGACGGCGTCGTTTTTCGCTTCCGTGAGTGTGATGCAACCGTGGCGCAGATACGGCGCGAGTAGCGACGCCCCGGCGGTCGGTCCTACAGCGTTGCGGTCGCTCTGGTATTTCGCGACGTTGAACACGCGGAGCCGTTGTAATCCCACCGTGCGCCCTCCGACCAGTGGTGATGGCTTCGGCTCGCCCGCATACAGATCGGCTAAAGCTTCCACGAGATAGGCGGCGGTCTCGGCGCGGTCGCCATGCAGTTGTTTGAGTTCCACGAAGTGTCCAACGCCCGACAGCGTCGCCTGGTTCCCCGGTTCCAAGGTCCTATCAAAAGCACATATTCAGATCGCCGTGCGCGACCCGGCTTGCATTGTCAAAATTCAGTCGGTAACATTTCCTTGAGGAGAACCGATCACCAAGGAAAAACTCCTTGCACCAAGGAAAAACTCCTTGCACACTGGAACGCCGTTCTTGAAACGAAGACGGCGTGGCAAATCTCGGAACCGTTTATGATACCCATCGCAGAACTGCTGGCGAAGCGTTGTCCCATTTTGAATGTGCGAACCGGCGCAAATTACGAATTGGTCCCGGCGAACCGGACGGAGGCGGACCCCGCGACGATTGTTTTGATCTGCAATGAGCCGCCGATCTACGACCTGCTGTTCGCCGAACGTTACGCGGGAAAGCCATATGTCCCCGCCGACGCCGAGCGGTTTCTGGCGTGGGCGGAACGCGGCTGGCGTGATGGCACCCATTTCGTGTATCTGCTCCGAAGCGAGTCGGGCGCGGTCGCCGGGGCGTTGGACATCAAGTCGGCGAACCTGCCTTCGACGGAAATCGGGTACTGGCTCGGTGTCCACCATTCCGGCGTAATGGCGAACGCGGTATCTGCTCTGCTGGAAGTGGCGCGAAACGCCGGGTATGCCGAACTCTTCGGGTTGGTGCGACAAACAAACACGCGCTCCGCGAACGTCCTGAAGCGAGCGGGATTCACTTCGGGTGGGACACTCACGAAAAACAGCGTCCTGTACGACCGCTGGGGCATCCGCTTGAGTGCGTGAATCACTCAGGGCTGAACGTAAACTTCTTGATGATGACCTCTACCGTTTTTCCGTTCGAAGGGGCGCGTCCCTGGAAAAGCCAGAGGTTCAGGTGGACCCGGAGCGGCTTCTGCGGGATCAATCGGGTTTCAGTGGGAGCGTAGGCCCAGTTCGCGAGACTTGTGCTGCCCAGTTTGCCAGTGCCCGCGAACGTTTCCCAGGTGACGCGGTCACTCGCGCGGGTGAAACGATGCGTCGCTATCATGCCCGGCGTTTTGTCCGGCAGGGCATACTCGAAGGTATGCGAATTGTTTTTTTCGGCGGCACCAGTGGCGGGGTAGACCGTGAAGTTGCCGTTGGGATATTTCGGGTTCCCCCACCGCGCGAACTCGATGTCGATCTCGTTAGTGCTCATCGGGTCCTCTCCGTATACGAAATAATCGAATAAACCCAAAACCACGTTCGGGTCTAACCGATCCACGCGCCCGGCGGTCTGGAATTCGTACCGCCCGAACCCAAACTTCTCCTTCGAGTAGAGTTCCGCGCAGTGCCATTCGTATTTCGTCGTGCCCTTCACCCGCGTGATCTTCAAATGCAGATCACCCGCTTTGTCCACCCAGACGTTTTTCGGATTCCACTGGTTGGGACCGGGACCACTCACGCCTTGCGAACGTACCTCCCATTCATAGCCGGAAAAACGGATCGTTCGCGGGGTGTCCTGCGCGTCGGCAGTCAGAGTCAGGCTCACGGTGGATAGTGTCAGCAGTATGGCGGACAGAAATTTCTGGTTTATCATAAGGGTTACCTCGTTAATAGTCGTTTTAGTTTTATCAGATCGTGGCCACTTCGCCGGAGGCGGCGGAGCGATACGCGGCGAGGGCGACACGAGTCGCGCGTAGCCCGTCCGTGCCGGTCGCGATAGGTGGTGCGCCGCCGGGAAGCGGCAGGGGCGGTTCGCCTCCCGTAGCTGCGCCGACGAACGCCGAAATGAGATGCCGGTCCATATCGTCACCCCAGTTTACCTGCGCCGGTCTGCCGACCTTGTCCGAGAACACCATGTGACTCTGCGCGAACATATCCAGGTGTGCCGTACCGCCCGTGCCGGTGAGCGACATCGTAACATCGCCCCAGTTCCAGAACGATTTCGGGCGCGACCAACTACCGTCCAGCGTCGCGAAGAAACCGTTGGCAAACGTGATCGTCAGCAGGGATACGTCGTCGAAAGCGGCGTGATTGATCCGGTTGTTGATCTGGGCGTAGACTTTCACCGGCTCGGACTTCGTCAGATCGCGCAAAAGATCGACGACATGCACAGTATGGTCCATCGCCGCGCCGCCGCCTGATAAATCAGTATTTGTGAACCACCCGCCGGGTTTCACGCCGTGGTTACTCGTCCGCGCCCCAAGCAACGTGCCGAGTCCGCCGTCGTGGACGGTCTGCCGGAGCCGCGTGTAGGCAGGGTGGAAGCGGCAGGGGAACGCGGTATAAAGCCGCACTCCTGCGTTCTCGCACGCCGCGATCATCGCCTCGCCGTCCGCTATCGTGGTTGCGAGCGGCTTTTCGCAGAGAATCGCTTTCCCATATTCGGCGGAAAGTTCGACGAGTTCGCGGTGCTGGATGTTCTCGGAGCAGACGATTACCGCATCCACCTCCCCGGTGTTGAGTAGACTACGATACGAGGGGAACGCCGGGACGCCGTATTGCGCCGCCATCGCGTCCGCACGGTACGTGTCATGGTCGGCGATACCCGCTAGTTCGACACCGGGGAGTGCCTGTATCTGGGACGCGTAGGAGTTCGCGTGCGGGTGCGCGAAACTCAGGATTCCGATTCGTAATGGCATTGTTATCTCTCTCGTTGCTAATTCGGGAGCCTGACCCGCGCTGGGAACCTCACCCTCCAGCCCCCTCTCCTCGAAGGAGAGGGGGCTGGAGGGTGAGGTTCCGGTCACTTATATTTCTCGCGGGACCGGGATCACAATCGGATTACCGACGCGTGCCGATTCTAGAGCGGCGAGCGCGATCTCGACCGCGTAATAACCGTCTTCCGGGGTGATGCTCGGTCGGGTCGCCGCTTTCAGGCAGTCTACGAAATGGCGCAACTCCAAATAATACGGGTCCGTGCTGGTGGGACTTTCCGGCACGACGACACCGTCCGAGTGTGCGGTCTGACGTCGGCTGATTCGGAGCGGAACCGATTCGGTGCTGTCAAAGTGGATCATTCCGCTATCCCCGGTGACCTCCAGTGATACCGAAAAACCGCCCGGTTCCGCCCAGGTGCCTTCGACCTGTGCCACCACGCCGCTAACGAACGTCAGCGTGACCAGAGCGTAATCGCGTGGCTCGGTGGAGCGCGACGGATCGAGGGAAGCGGCTTTGGCATAAACCGACGCGACGGGGCCGAACGTCCACCGAAGCCAGTCGAAATCGTGGATGATCATGTCCAGCGTGACCCCGCCGCTCTGCGCGAAGTCGGCGTACCAGTCGTCCGATCCGTGCGGAAAACCTCCGCCACGCCGCGTTCGCACCGTCGCCGGGTTGCCGATCTCGCCACTTTGAACGATTCTCGTGGCACTGCTGTATTCCGGGAAAAAACGCAGGACCTGGGCGGGCATCAGGGTTCGCCCGGTTTCGCGGGCGGCTTCAATAAGCAGGGCGCAGTCGGCGAGCGTCCGCGCCATAGGCTTCTCGCAAACGACATCGTGCCCGCCGTACAGTGCCGACAGGACATATCCGGCATGCGTCGGAGTAGGCGTGCAAACATCCACGAAGTCCACGGCGGCGATCATCTCCTCGAACGAACCGTAGGCGGCGGACCACCCCTGCTCCTGAGCGAAAGTCACCGCCCTTTCGGGATCAATGTCATATACGCCGACCTTCGCGACATCCGGCATCCGCTGATAAGCATCGGAATGGGCGCGTCCCATCGTACCGACACCGACCATTCCGACACGTAACATAAATGAGATTTCCTTCACCGAACGTGAACCGGCGGGGAAACCCGCCGGTCCTTAGGCTTATTGATGCGAGATATTGATCAAGGACAGTTGCGGGTCCCAACCGTTGGGCGTGGGCGTCAACTGCACCTTCAAGTTGGTCGTATTGGCGGGCAGTATGTTGGTGTTCTTGAGGGTGTAGTACCCCCAACCATTGCTGCTCGCGGTCCTCGCGCCGGTGGTCACCGGGACCGCCGTATAGGTGGTACCGTTGTCGGTCGAGGCGAAGAATTGAACGGAACTGATAGCACTCGTCAGGGTGTATACCTTCGCGTCGAACTTGCTGATCTTTGGATACGAATAAACCAGATATTCCGTGGTGTTCGCGGAGCGGGTGGCACGTTTCGTATCGCCGTTGAAGAAGGTAGGGTTCGTCCCATCGATCATCCAGTTCACGCTTTTGCTACTGACATAGGACCAGTCGTTCAGGGGATCGCGCGTCACGACCGGATTGAGCGCGTCATAGATCGCGTCGAGCAACGGGTTTTGCTCACCCACGGGCTGGGCGGCGCGATACTGCTGACCGATATTCCAGCACACCAGACCGCCCAATCCCTGATTGTCCACATAGTTTACCTTTTGGGTAAGCAGTGTGGGATCATCATAAGAGATATACGTGTAAGGCGGATTCGCGGGTCGGGTCAGGTATGAGGACTGCGCCGCCGAATCCCATCGGTACGCCCCGGCGGAATAATAGTTGGTCATGATGTCGTCGTAGGTCAGGTTCTCTACCGTGGTTCCCGCCGGGATTGCCTGCATCGGTCCCGTGACGTTGGTCCACTTGGAGCCATAGAACGCGGCACCGAGGGAGAGTTTAGATGCCGGGATACCCGCAGTGCGGTACGCCTGGACGGAGCGGTCACCCGATGGCATCGGCGCACCCGTGCTCGGCAGAAAATTGCCGCCCTGGAACAGCGGTGCGTTATACCAGGTACACCACCCCGGCCAGTTGCCACTCATATCGTAGGTCATGACGTTGATCTGATTGAACGAGTTGCGGATCGGATAGAACAGACTCTGGTTTCCCGCCGTGTCCGACACGGGGTTCCACTCCACCGCCGCCGTAAGTAGAAGGTTCGGGTCTTGCGCGTTCAACGCCGTGCGTAGCGCGGTGATGAACGCCTGATAGTTTGCGGCGTCCGAGGATTCCAGCGGTTCCATATCGATGTCGACGCCGTCGTAGCCGTTGGTGGTCACCCAGGTGACGATGTTCTGTACGAATGCCGCACGGCTCGCGGGACTGATTGCTCCCCGGAACGGGGTTATTGTGCCGCCCCCGCCGATGCAGATCAGTACCTTTTTGCCCGCGTTCCGCACCGCCGTTTTCACGGCGGGGGCGTTCGTCACGATGGTGCCGCCCGGATCACTCAGGGTGCCGTCGGCATTCGGAGTCAGGGCGAAAAACACCAGATGGGTGATGGCTCTGAGATCAAGGTTCGCCGGAGTCGGATTGGTCAATGTCCAGGACGGATAATAGGCGGTTACCCAGGGTGCGGAAAAAGCTGCTTGTTGAATAGTGATAGTTGCTAAAGATACTACAAATGCCAGTGCGATACTGGCTTTAAACGAACGTTTCATGAGTTCCTCCTGCGTTGGTGTTCGATGTTTCTATTTCCCCGATACCTTCCTGAGATATGTTCTATGCTCAGGAAGGTATCAAGCCTCAAGGTCTCTTCATCGAGGCAGCTTGATTTGCCGCTGCCTGTCGTTTTGCACCGATTTCATCCGCCCCCGATTTTTGCCGGGCTATGATTGCCTCGATCTCCGCCTTGCGGGCGGGGGGAATACGACTGTCTTCAAGACCCGGCTGGGGTGCCGTCACCGACTGCTTCCCTGTCTTCTGTGATGACAAATCGTCTTTTGCACCGCACCCCACCAATGTTAGAAGCATTGCCATGGCACCGGTCAGGGCGACGATCCGTAATTCAATTTGTCTCATCCCATTCGCTCCTTAGTACGGTCCGCCGTAGAATACCCCCTGAGCCGCTGCCGGGATCCTTTCATACAGACCAGGGATGTAGATGTTTTTCGCCCAACTGAGCTGACCACGGGGGACCGCTTTCACGTGACCGTCTACGAATAGTACGTTACAGGTCTTGTTATGGCGATACCGTGGCATACCGCCCGGACCGGGATAGCCGTCCGCAGGTGCGTCCGCGTTGCGATCAAAATCAAAAGCGAGATCGTTGTGTGCTTCCGGCACGGAACCGTCCACTACCCCGCCGAGATACCCTGCCCAGTTCCATTGCCCGACCTCGAAGGTCGGGAAACTATGGTCGTATCCGACTTTGGATGCCGCCCCTTTTTCCAGGATGGCGACGCGGTTACTCGGGCTGTCTACTCCAGCCAGTGTCGCTGACTCCGACGGGTTCGTCTCGTAATAGGGGTGAGAGATGCAAAGGTTGATCCCGTACTGGCAGATCTGCTCCTGAGGAAACGAAGGACAGGAGAAAACGCCTCCCTCACCGTTGTATAGCGTGACCGTCGGGGAATAGGCGACGCCCACACCGTTCTTGATGTAGGGATAGATGGCGTTGCCCCAGTCGTAAGGTGCTCCGGAAACGGAGTCTATATACTGAGAGATGGGGAATGACTCGTCGTAGTCCTGAACATACATGATCAGTGCGGTGCCGAGTTGCTTCTGGTTGGAAAGGCAAGAAGCCTGCCGTGCTTTGTCACGCGCCTGAGCGAAGACGGGAAAAAGTATCGCGGCGAGGATGGCGATAATGGCGATAACAACGAGGAGTTCGATCAACGTAAACGCCGATTTTCGTTTGGAAATAAACATATTGTTGTCCTTTCAGGAACGCGACTGACATCAGTGCCCCGCGAGGCACTGGGGAAGTGATAGGGAACGACATTGTTGCCGAAAACCGGAGCCAAGAATAAGGAACAGAGTTAGAACTGTGAGAGAACAGCACTGTTCCCCGCCCGGATTCATAAGTCAAGCTACGTCGCCCAAAAAACGCGGATTTCTCCTCCATACTACTTGATGTTCCCCGCGAACGGGGCGGTAGACTCGCGCACGATCAGCTTTGCAGTCAGTACGGTGTCAGCGACCGATTCGTCATTTGCCAGCCGGACCAGTGATTCGGCAGCGGTGCGACCTAATTCCACGCGCGATTGACGCACGGTGGTCAATCCGGGCATGATGTATTCTGACACCGAGAAATCCCCGAAGCCGATCACGGAAAGATCCTTCGGGGTGCTAAGCCCGCTTTCCCGTGCCGCTTTCATCGCGCCTATCGCCGATAAATCACTGGCGCACACGATGGCGGTGGGCGGGGCTGGTTGCGCGAACATGGCTTGTCCCGCAACGTAACCAAAGGACTCCTCGAATCCCTCGCCAAACTCAACGGTCTTTCGCAGACCGTGACGCCGGGTCGCGTTGCGAAATCCGCGCAAGCGATCCGCCGCGTCCAGATTGCCGGGGATCCCCATCAGGAAACCGATACGCGTGTGACCCAACTCGACCAGATGATCTACCGCATGCTCTACTCCCGCCGCATCGTCAATGCGTACCGAGGGGATAGAACGCCGCCCCGTATAATGGTTGATCGCCAGAACATGGTGCCCACTGTCACGCAACCGTTCGACAAGCTGCTGGTGTGCGTCCTCCAGTAGGAGACAGGCGACGGCTGATCCCGGCTCCAAAACGCCGGGGATTTCGGCGTCTTCATAGTTAACCAAGGGCGTCCGCTGGGCGGATGCTTCTGTCGCCTGTTGAAATCCTTCCCACAGATCGGGGAAGTAATCCGGGTCGATGCGTTGCCAGTTGGCGGGAAACAACAGCGCGGTCGGTCGGCGGGTGCTGATCGGGACCGACGGGGGAATATTATCCGCGACAAACGTTCCCTTGCCCCGCACCCGAATCAGCACGCCTTCATCAAGTAAATTGGAAACCGCCTGACGAACCGTCAGATAGGCGACATTGAATTGACTCGCGAAATCGTATTCGCCGGGGAGCCGGTCCCCGGCTTGCCACCGCCCTGAAGCGATCTCGTTGCGAATATCCCGTTCAACCTGACGATACTTGAGAAGCGACCCCGATTTCTTTTTCGTCGTTATCATAAGAATCTTTACGCGACCTCTATATATATTGGATTATGCCATACCCTTTTTGTGCTGTCAATAGCAACTTCTATATATATCGGATTATTTTGGAGACAGTCTGTTCGCGACTGACGGGCATGGGAACGCTATTTTTTCTGTCATGCTACAATACTCGTGTGAGCCAGAAACGGAAGCGATGGACAAAAAGGGAAGGGGTACACGGTGCGACTGCTTCTTTTTAGCGATCTACACGGTGACAGGGACGCCGCCCGGCGACTTGTCGCGCTCGCGGGTAGCGTGGATGTGATTGTCGGGGCAGGGGATTTTGGCAACGCGCATCATGGCGTCGCGGATTGCATCCCTATTCTGTCGCAAATCGCCGTGCCTGCCGTGCTGGTTCCGGGCAACAACGAAACGCTCGACGAACTGGTCGAGGCATGTCGCGATTGGAAGACAGCGACGGTTTTACACGGGACCGGCATCACCATCAACGGCGTTCCCTTTTTCGGCGTCGGTGGGGGAATCCCCGTCACGCCGTTCGGTGCGTGGAGTTATGACTTCACGGAAGCGGAAGGTGAGATGCTACTGGCGGATTGTCCGCAAAGCGCGGTTCTTGTTTCCCACTCGCCGCCGAAAGGCGTCGCGGATGTTTCCTCGTCGGGGCGCAGTCTGGGGAGCGAAGCCGTCCGCGAAGCCATGGTTCGTACCCGCGCACGGCTCGTCGTCTGTGGGCATATCCACGCCAGTGCGGGACAAACCGATTTTCTGGGCGCGACCCCGGTCGTCAACGCCGGACCGGAAGGCGTCTTGTTCGATTTGCCTTAATACCCAAAGAAGAAACCATGGCTAAATTGTTCAGAATTTTGGTGCTGTGTTTGATCGTAATGAACGACCCGAAACACAAGCGGTTCTCTGTGCGGCTACCGCTCGACTCCACACCCGAGAACCGTCCCTGAGGGGTGCGTAACCAAAATCGCCGTGGCGCGTCTAAAATAGGGGAGACCTTGTTTAACTTCTATGCCTGAATCTGCTGTTACCCTGCGCCGCAAAGCCGAGGAAGCCGTTGCCGCCGGACGTTATTCCGATGCCGCCGTTCTGTTCCGCAAAGAAGCCGCTATCTACCGCGCCAACGGCGACGTGAACGGGGCGAAGGTCGAGGAGATGAAGGCGGACCGTTATTCCAGTCAGTTGCGGGTGTTTATGCACCTGCCGAACGCGAAAGCGCCCGCCGCCGCGCTACCCAAGACCGGCGAACTCGCGAAATGGGAACCGTCCTACGGCTGTTATCTCGGCGGCTTTATCGACCGCGACGAGCGGCTCGGGGAG
>JACMIS010000284.1 GCA_014381035.1 Armatimonadota bacterium | reverse complement strand
TCAGTAGGCACCGGGTCCGAACCCTGGGTCAACCGGCTCGCGTCGTGGCACCAACACTACCGTTTCGATCACCTTCGCCGGTTGGTAAGCCAC
The DNA here is from genome assembly GCA_014381035.1 of Armatimonadota bacterium. The sequence goes on along the minus strand of JACMIS010000284.1, from coordinate 10,226 downwards.
CCGGTCTGATCGCTCGAAACGGAGCGTGTGCGACGATACCGGCACCGTAGCATCCGACACCACCTTCACCTGGCTCTGTCGATGTGACACCCATGCGAGTAAACCGCCCAGTGCGAACGAGCCGAGAGCGACTCCCAGCGGGTCTGGCGCGGGCGGCGGGACATAATTTATCCCCCCCTCGTCCGCTATCGGAGCCTCATTCACATATCGTCCGTGTTCCGGGCGTCGTATCGTCTGCGCTAACTGCGCCAAGCCGTCCGCCGCGGCGTCGCCGAACATCGGCAAGCCGTGCCCCGTCACCAGCGTTCGCGGGCGCAACCCGGCGAGGAAGCGCACCGATGCTATCGCGCTGTCCCAATCCGGCGTTGCCGGGGTCGGCGGTCGCGAAACGGTCGGCTCTTTATTGATCACGTTCGCCAGACTGTCCAGATTCACCGTGATTACGGCGTCCCCTGCGATCAGTGTCCGGTCCGACTCCCGCCACAGACTCACGTGTCCCGGCGTATGCCCGGGTGTATGAAACCAACGCCAGCCCGTTACTCCCGGCACCAGCTCATTTCCCGGCAACACCTTAAACCACTGCGACAGGTCCGTCCCCTGACGCTTCGGGAACGTCCGGTACGCCATCGCGAAAAAGCCTCCCACGGTCGGGTCTCCCGGGGCGGTCTTATCCATCCCGGTCAAAAATGGCGCATCCATGCGGTGTCCGTACACCGGCACATCGCCCCAATGCTCCAATAATGCTTTCGCCGACCCGAAATGGTCGAAATGCGCGTGCGTCAGAAACAACGCGGCAGGTTTCGCTCCTTTGCCAAACACTTCCTCAGCGGCGGCAAGTATCGGTCCTTCGTTGAGCGGTGCGCAAGCATCCACGACAATCCATGATTCCCGAGTCCCAATAAAATATACGTTCGCAACGTTCAAGCCGAGATACCAGACACCCGGCGCGACTTCCTGTGGTTTCGTCATAACGATAACCCTCCCGCAAGCCGTTTACCCACATGCGCGGCAAAGTATGATACTTCAGACCGTTTTGTTTTTCCGTTTCGCCGCTGCCCAAACACCGAACCCCAGTGCCACCATCGCGAATGCGACGCCCGCCATCATCGGAAGCGGGTCCTGCGGCGCGGGAGGCAGGTAGCGCACCCCGTGCTCGTCGAACTCCGCCGGTTCCGGAACATACCGTCCGTTCTGCGGGACTCGAAACACATCCGCCAGTCGCCGTATTCCGGCGGTCGCCGACGCCCCGAATATCGGTTCCCCGTGTCCTGTCGCGATCACCTTCGGTTCCAGTGCGGCGAGCTTCTCGAAAGATTTCCGTGCCGCATACCAATCCGGTGTTACGGTAGCCGGTGGCGGCGATACATTCGAGTGACGCGATAACAGGGCGGGCAACGTTTCCAAACTCACCGTCGCTATCGCATCTCCCGCAACTAAAACCGCGTCACGCTCTCGCCACAGACTGACATGCCCGGGAGTATGCCCCGGCGTTTCGATGATCTGCCACTCCTCCGAAAGACCTGGGACCGAACCATCTTGCGGGAAGGCTCGCACCGTGTCCCCGAAATCCGAGCCACGCATGATGTGCGGCGCGAATCGCATCGCAAACGCGAACGGTCCCCCGGTTGTCGGATCCGCGGGGGGATAATCCGATTTCCCCGTCAGGTAGGGCAACTCCATACGATGTGCATAGATCGGCACGCCCCAATACGTCGCCACCCCCAACGCAGAACCGGCATGATCGCCGTGTCCATGCGTCAGCAGGATCGCATCCGGCTTCGCCCCGACACCGAACTGTTGCTCGGCAGCATCCTTGAGGTACTCGAACTGTCCGTCAATGCCGGTGTCTACCAGTACCCATCCTCGAACATTTCCCAGAAGATAGGCACTCACGAAACCGGCGATATTGAGTCGGTACACCTCGGGTGCGATCTCTTCCGGTGTCATTATCGGGCGACATCCACGACCTCGTTGCCGACCGGCAGACGATCATCCGGTGCCAACGCTATCGCGCTGGTCGCGGCATTATCCCCTTCGGCATCAATGTACGCGCCTTCCATCGCCACGGAATCAGCGATAGATGAGCCCGCATGAACCGCAGTCGGCGTGTAATGACAGGTACTCGCCGGTTCGTCGGCGGGGTCGGCGGGGCGACGAACCACCATTTCATTGATGGTCTGACCAGACGGGATCATCGGGTAGACGTTGGTTTCCTTGGCGACGCGGAAGTCCATCACGACCGGTCCCGGTGTTTCCATCGCTTTTTTGATCGTCGCTTCGACATCCGTGATGTTTTCACAGCGGAGCCCCGTACATCCATACGCCTCAGCCAGCTTAACAAAATCGGGTGCCTGCTCCAGGTTCACGTTGGAGTAATGCTTCTGCCAGAACATTTCCTGCCACTGTCGCACCATTCCGAGGAACTGGTTGTTCAAAATAGCGATCTTTACCGGTAGTTGGTAGATGCTCGCCACCATTAACTCCTGGATACACATCTGAATCGAGCCGTCGCCGGAGATACACCAGACCGGCGTTTCCTTGCCCAGTCCGAAGCACGCCCCGATGGCGGCGGGCATCCCGAATCCCATAGTTCCCAGACCACCCGATGTAATGAATTGACGCTGTTTTCGCATCCCGAAATGTTGTGCCGCCCACATCTGGTGTTGCCCAACGTCGGTAGTGACGACCGCATCGTGCCCGGTCATGCGGGCGATCTCACGGATGACATATTCCGCGCTCGGTCTGCCTTCGGCGTCTCCGGCGTGAACTTCCATCGGGAAATCCTGCTTCCATATCCCGATTTCTTCTAACCAGGGCTTCAGGTCGGTCCGTGGTTCGACTGTTTTCAGGATTTCGGCAAGCGCGGCGCGGCAATCCCCGACAATCGGCACCTCGGCGCGGCGTACTTTGTTCATCTCGGCGGGATCAATGTCTAAATGAATCACCTTCGCGTTCGGGGCGAATGCCGATACCTTGCCGGTCACGCGGTCGTCGAAGCGGGCACCGACCGCGATGAGCAGGTCGGTATTGTGTACGGCGTGATTCGCATAGGCGGTGCCGTGCATCCCGAGCATTCCGAGCGACAATTCATGGTCCTCGGGGAACGCTCCCAAACCGTGCAGCGTCGTCGTTACCGGGATACCGACGCGCTCCGCCAGGACCATGATTTCCTCGTGCGCGTTCGCCGCTTTCGCCCCGCCCCCGACATACAGGACTGGCTTCTTCGATTCGTTGATTAGATCCGCCGCACGCTTGATCTGCATCGGGTGCGCCCGGAAATCGGACTTGAACGTTACCATCAGGACTTTTTGCGCTTCGTCCGGGTCGTACTCAACGATGGCGCGGGAAACGTCCACCGGAATATCGATCAAAACCGGACCCGGTCGCCCGGAGCGGGCGAGATGGAACGCTTCATGGACGATACGCGGCAACTCGTTTACGTCCTTGATCAGCCAGTTGTGTTTCGTGATCGGCATCGTGATGCCGGTGATGTCGGCTTCCTGAAAAGCGTCCTTGCCGATAACTTCGGTGCGAACCTGCCCGGTGATCGCGACCATCGGGATCGAATCCATCATGGCGTCGCAGATCGGCGTGACAAGATTGGTCGCGCCGGGACCGGACGTTCCGATACAGACACCGACTTTACCGGTCGCATGGGCATAGCCCTCTGCCATGTGACCGCCGCCCTGCTCGTGACGTACCAGTACGTGGTGCAGGAAGTCGCAGTGATAGAGTTCGTCGTAAAGCGGAATCACCGCCCCACCCGGATAGCCGAAAATCGTATCTACCCCTTCGCGCCGCAAACATTCCAGCAGGGCTTGCGCCCCGGTTTTTCGTACTTTTGCCATAATATTACTCCGTGTGTTTGTTTCAAAACACAAAAACCCCTCGTCCACAGAAATCGCGCAATCACGCGAAAACGGGACGAGAGGTTTTTCAAAAACGCTCCCGCGGTACCACCCGAATTGTTGCCTCGCCATATAGAAAAGGTCAACCACTTCGTTGCGCGATGTCGGGCGCACCCGGAGCGACTACTGGGTTGGGTGGTTTGTTAGCCAGGTTCTTTGGTTTTACCCAATCACCTGCAAATCTAACAACCTGATCAACCGTTCCCCGACTCTGCTCGGAGGGGAGTTTCACTGGTTCACGCCTATCGCCTCGCACCAACCGGCGACTCTCTGAAAGCGCGTCAAACCGCTACTTGCCTCGTCAACGCATTACACACTATTCGATTGCTGTCATGCTACCACGCTGGCAAACGGCTTGTCAACGGATGATTGGCGAAAACTTTTCGACCGTGGTTAGTCCAGACATTCCAGGATCGAGGCGATGTAATTGATCTGCCCCGTGTGATACGACATGTTCCAGTACGGGTAGGCACATATCTCTGCCAGCGTTTGTGCTCCCCACGGCATTTCGATCAAAACCGTTAGCGCGTCATCGGGGACGGGGACAATTGCTTCGACAACCTTTTCCACACTCCCGAGAAGTGCCGTTTGGCGTTCCTCGGGAGTCATGCCATAAATCTTCTCTTTATCCGCCCCATACGACTCGAAATTCTCCTGCGACCAGGTGCGGGTTTGTATCATTTCCGCCGTATAGCCATTCAGGATGATGCATTCCGCGTAAAGATCCAGCGCGGTACGGGCTTTGCCTGCCGGTATCCAGTCACGCTTGTCTTCCGGAATGCGTCCGATGGCAGGAACGAGTTGCTCGGCGGCGTTCCTGGTCGCAGTGACAAGGAAATCATGAAGAGTGCTCATTGGGTGGACTACTTTCTGCACAAAAAATCGTGCATACGTGATTTGACAAACGGAAGTTTGCCAACGCAAGATTACTTGTTTCATGACCTTTTTGTCAAGCGTTCCCGATCCTAATAATTAAGTTTATTCGCACGCTGAGTTGCCGTCCCTCATTGAGACGGATACGATAAAGTACATTTATGGATCGTCGTCGTTTCTTAGCAAACTGTGCGGGTCTTGCCGCGCTCCCGGTCGCTTCTGTTTTCGCGGAGGAGAATATCGCTCCCGACCCACTCGCCGTGCCCAACGGATATGTCGAGACCCACCGGTTGCGCATCGTGAACCGCGTCAGCGGCGCGATCTCGGTTTCCACGGATGGTGGGAAAACGTGGCAACTGATCGGGCGCGTACTGGTTCCGGCGACTACGGTCGTTCAGGGGTACATCGCCGCCGAGTATGCCGACCCCGGAACCGTCGCCGCGATTGCGGTACATGGACACCGGATCCGAGTCAGTGCGTCGGACGCCTCGCTTCATGCCCCGCTCATTCTGTCGCTCGACCCGAAGGAGTACGCGGGCAAAGCTCCTAACACCGGCTACGGCGGGCACCGCCCCGGTTCGGCGGGCATCTTCACCAATATCGGCGCGGGAATCTCGCTCTTTCGGGAGTTGGCACCCCATGTCGGCAACCCGGTTTTGCGCGAGAATCCTGACACCGGCAAGGTAACGTTGCTTTCTAACCGCTTTTCGCCCAATGGTGCCGGTGAGATCATCCTGATACCGGTGTGGGTGCCGACGGACGCACTAACGCAGGTGATCTTCCCGAATAAAACCGGGGAGTTTGTGAAGGCGACGTTCGCCAGCGGCACTACCCGCGATCTGATGCAGGTGGTCAAAACGGTGCAGGGCGTCGGGCGTTTCGATGGCACGGCATATACGGGTGTCGGACGACTCAACACCGCACACACCGGCGTAATCACCGTTTGCACGGCTCCGGTAGATGGTGCGCTTCCCGAAGGTGTTGGGAAAGAACGGCGTGGCGGATTCCAGATCTCGCCCGCTTGGCACAATGCCCGTTGCGAGGAGGCAGGTGCACCGATGGTGATGACCGTCGGCGAAGCCGGTGTCCCGCGCCGCAAGGAATCGGAAGGAACGGCTCCCCTTTTCCGCGCCGCGGTGAGTCTCGGGGATCTGACCGCATCCCAGGCGGCAATCGTGGACGTTTCCATTGACGGCGGCGACTGGGAACCGATCCCGACGATCACCGGGTTGCGACTCGATGGATTCACCGGTCCCGGCTTGACAAAGATTTGGCGCGAACGGGGGAACAAACGCACCGCGAAACAGGGCGTTACGGCGTTTCGACTGCGTCTCGCCACTCCCTCGGCGGCTCGGTCCGAACTGTCCACCCGCCGTGCAGTGGAGATGTATATGGCGGACCGCCGCAAAGCGGTCAAACGGGGTGAACTTTCACTCGTTTCCGGCGTCATCACCGTTGAGTCGAACGCGACCAACAATCGCACCGTCGCCTGGGCGCGGCTAATTATCGAGGGCAGACCCAAAGGATTTACGAATGCGTCACCGTTTGCGCTTTCCTGGGATACGCGCACCGTTGCCGACGGTGAATACCTTTTGGAAACAGAAACACTCGACTCGAATGGGGCAATTATCGCAACCGTGCGACGCCGGGTATTTGTGGACAACTCCTCGGCATGATTACGGAAAACATTTTCACGAAACATGCAACGTATACCCCTCTTTTAGCGTCTTAATAGAGAGAGAGTTCGTACACAGATGAGGTCTCGCCGCCTTTCATTGCTATTATCATTCATTTTCATTCCTGTTTGTTCCGGCGAAACCTGTATCTTCAATCCTTTTTTCAACGACGGCACGGCTGTTGCTTGATAGACTGGTCAACGACTCGTTAAAATCGTACAAGGAGAGGTAAACGTTCGTGGCAAAGTGGAACACTGATAGTATCGCGGGGGAGATTTTACACCGGTATCAGGGAAATCTGGATTTATCCTATTCGGGAATGACTAAGGAAGCACTCCCCCTTCTTCGGGCGGCAACGCGCTATTTCGGTTCATGGCAAGCGGCTATCGAGTATGCGGGACTCAATTACGACGATATTCGTAAATATCGCTCGTGGACCAAAGACCGCATCATCGAGCGGATTCGGGAATTGCACGCGCAAGATGCGGACTTGTCATGGCGACACATTTCGCTCACACTTGACCCGAGTCTCGCGGCGGCGGCGACCAAGAAATCGCACTTCGGTTCCTGGCGGTCCGCACTCGATGCGGCAGGTCTGGATTACGATGACATTCGCCGGTATCGCGACTGGAGCGAGGACGAAGTGATTCGCCGGATACGCGACATGTACGCACAGGGCGAGCCGCTCAACGCCAAATCCATGGAGAAGAAAGACATCACGCTGATCACGGCGGCGCGTCGTCGTTTCCCCTCCTGGGATAAAACACTGACGGCGGCAGGTCTCGACTATAAAGGGATCGTCGTGCGTGCGCCGTTTCGCCGCAAGCGCAAAACGGAGTCGGTACGCCCGACATCGCCGGGTGGGAGCCTGGCGAGTAATCTTGCAACGCGGTAATCGAGCGCGCTGACCAAAACAAGACGACCTTCGGACAACTTTCCGAAGGTCGCTTTATTTTTCCCGGAAACGGCGACGGCTCTTTTTCCGTCTACTAAATGCGACAGATGAATATACTACGGACACACTTCGGATTGCTTTGTACTCTGGCGTTGTTGTCCGCGGCAGGTTGCGGGAAAACGGACGACTCGCGAATGGCCTTAGTCGCTTCCCCCACCCCGACCCCAGCACCGCGTATCGGTGCCGTGACGGAAGGTCCCCGTTTCGCGTGGAGCGACAAACTGGGAAACCGTGTCGCCGAGATTTCGGCGGAATCGGGGGCGGCAACGGGAGCGGGAGCGGATGATGTCGCCGGTGAAATGAAAAAAGCAAGGGCGATCCTGTATCAAAACGGGAAGCCGGTTGCGACATTGACCGCAGACAAACTTCAACCGGACACCAGAACGCGCAAAATCACTGGAAGCGGGAATGTGCGGTTAGTCTCGCGAAGCACACCCGACGGGATAGTAAGTAGTGTACGCGCCGACCATATGGTGTGGGAATACGACCGCAACCAGATCCACGGTACGGGGAATGTTCTCGTCACGCAGGGGGACCTGGCTCGAATCCCAGGTACCGCGATCGATGCGGACACTGCCCTGCAGACTGTAACGATGACCGGAGGCTCCGCGCCGATAACGGGCACAATTCCATAATGGTAAATCAATATTTTCGTATCTTTTACGTGGCATCGGCTGTTGCCGCAACGCTACTCACACCCACACTCGCCCCCGCTCAGCAAGCGACCGCACCCGGAACCCGGTTTGGCGATTTTTCGATCTCGCCGTATGGAAAAATAGAGACACGAATCAAAAACAACGGCAACTATGAAACAAAAATCGTCGGTGTCAACGGTCGCCCGGTTTTTGTCAAAAGTGCGTCCTATGATCTGACGGCACCGAATATCGAGATGACATTTGTCGGCAAGAAATTGAAACCAACCCGTATTGTTGCTACCGGTTCGGTAAAGATTGTCAATCGCAATCTGCTGACCGGGCAAAAAACGATCATAACGTGTCGCGAAATGCAATTCGCTTCTTCCGCCAAGCCGGAAGATCGCGGAGTCATGCGCCTAATCGGGAATGTGCGTTCCGAGACGCAGGACCAACGCCTCGCCGCGCCTTTTGTCGTCACCGGGGATACCGGCACTGCGGAATTCGCGGCAGACGGCGAGTTGATCGTTACCATGAATGCGACTGGCGACAACGGTACGCTGACCGGCAAAGTGTATGAACCGACCCCGGCACCGAAAGGAAAGCAGCCGTGACGCTGATCTCGGAACCATCCGTCATCGGGACGGCAAAACGCACTGTGGCGACGGAGAACCTGTTCAAGCGATACGGGGGCAAAGCGGTAGTCGGCGGGGTTTCGATTGAGTTCACGCAGGGCGAAGTAGTCGGACTCCTCGGTCCGAATGGTGCCGGGAAAACCACCACGTTCTATATGACGGTGGGGATTACACAACCCGATACCGGCAGGATTTTGCTGGATGGAAACGACATCACCCGGTTGCCGATGTATCTTCGGGCACGGCGCGGGATCGGCTACCTGGCGCAAGAGCCGAGTGTGTTTAAAAAGTTGACCGCTCTGGAAAATATTCTGCTCGTACTGGAGTTGACGGACTATCCGGCAAATAAGCGCGTTCAACGGGCGAACGAACTGTTGGAGGAGTTGGGCATCGGGCATGTCGCGAAAACCCGCGCCTACGCAGTGTCCGGCGGCGAACGGCGGCGTATCGAGATCGCCCGCGCACTCGCCACAGACCCGGCATTCATCCTCATGGACGAACCATTCGCGAACATCGATCCGATCACTGTGAAAGGTATCCAGGAAATCATCCGTGCCTTAACCCGGCGCAATATCGGCATTCTGATCACCGACCACAACGAGCGGGCGACGCTCGGTATTTGCGACAGGGTATATATTCTGACCGATGGTAAAGTTGTCACGAGTGGCACCGCGCAGGAAGTCGCCAACGATCCGATTGCGCGCGAATTTTATCTGGGAGAAAACTTTTCACTGTGACCCGTCTGGATCGCCTGGTGTTATCCGAGATCGTCGGACCCTTTTTATTCAGCATCCTGCTATTCACAGGGCTGTTTATGAGTGCGGATAACCTGCTCAAGATTCTCGACTACGCGTCCAAGGGCGTTCCGACCGTTCTGCTGTTTCAGTTTTTTCTGCTCGCACTGCCCCCGGTACTTGCGCTGGTCTCTCCGATAGCGATGCTTCTTGCGACTTTGCTGGGATTCGGTCGGCTATCCGGCGATTCCGAGTTAACCGCGATTTCTGCCGCCGGGGTCCCGTTCGAGCGAGTGATGTTGCCGGTAGCGGTATTTTCGTTCATCGTGTCGTGTATCGGTATCTACATCAACAGTTCGGTAGTCCCCCTTTCCCAGCGCGGGCGGCAGGCAATCATCAATGAGCAGAAGAATAAGGCGGGGCAATTGTTCGGCGGGGCGGGCGGAACGTACCGAAAAACGGACCCTTCCGGTAAACTCTCGCTTCTGATTCACTCGGAAGGTCCCCTTGCCACCATCGGCGCGGGCAAGTTTCGCTTGACGGATGTTACTGTGAACCATTATATTGATGGTAAGCCGGTAAAAACGATCTGGGCGGCGACTGCGGAAGGCAACTTCGACAGCGAGGACTGGGAAATGTGGGGGTTCCAGGGTTTCGCGAAAGACGAAGAGGGGCAGACTTTTCTTATCTCCTCGGATCGCACCAAATCGGTCCGGCAGACATTGGCGACCCCGGAAGCCCTTTTAGCATCCATACGCCCCAATGACGAATTAACCACCGTGCAACTTCAGGAAAAGGCACGGATATTGCGTT
>JACMIS010000283.1 GCA_014381035.1 Armatimonadota bacterium | reverse complement strand
GCGCGAGCGATTACGCGGCAACGCCGATGCGACCGCGACTGCGTTCGGTAACGTCCCGCCGCCGTCCGCGCTCCCGACGGACGGTTTGAACCTGTCTCCCGAACGCCTCGTCGCCGCGCTCGCCGTCCACCCTGCCGAGTTCGCCGACGAAGCCGAGAGCATCGAAACGCACTACGCCCGCTTCGGTGACCGCCTCCCCGACGAACTCCGCGCCGAACTATCGGCACTGCGCGAACGGTCTATGAGAGAATCGTAGGCGGATGCGATTTCTCGTATTTGAGAGGCGACGCAGACGCGTGCGCAGAATCGAGTCCCTGTCCGGTGATAAATCGAGCGTGTACGGGCTCTTCTATTCCTCGTTTATTTTGTCATCGGTTCAATGATAATCTGCGACAGGATCTCGTCGGCGTCCGTGACTGGAGCCTGCGCTATATCCAGAAGTAGACCGTATTTCGTGGATGCCATCGCCGTTTTGGCTTGCGGCGTCGGCTTTCGCAGCCACTCGACGGATCGCGTCATCTGCCGGGCGAATCGGTCGCTCCGATTCATGGGCGTGGCACCCGGTGGTATCCCCGCCATGAACGATAAAGGGAGCCATTGAAACGCAGGAGGGGGCGCGGGTTTTGCGTTCGGTACGGGTTTCGATCTCGCGGTCGCTGCCGCCACAGGAGCGGATGGCACCCACTCCGTGAGGCCACCCCACGTTCCGGGATTTTGAACCAACAACTCCGTTTGGGGGCTTTCCGCTTTTATCGCCGTGCGCAGGGAATCCAGCGCGGCGGATAGTTGTTTCGCCCGGAATTCGTACCAGCGGGGATACAGATCCTTCGCCCCCATGGTGGTTGCGGGCTGACCGTTGATTGTCGAGTTGCTAACGTTCGGACCCATGTCCGGGAAATAGGGGAGTCGCACCCGCGTTTGCATGCGGTTCATACCCGGCATCCAGCCGTTCTGCTCCAGATCGCCGAACGGAGACAGGTCTATCGGATCGCCACCAGCTTCGCGCAAAAAGGCGAGGCGCGAAGCCGGGTTGTATCCCAGTTCCCGGTCCGGGGGAACCGTGCCCCCGCCGAACTGCGTCGTGTAGCCCGGCGGGACAATGTCTGTAAGTATGAGACCGGCGATCCCGGACACCCCGTTTATCAAAGACACGATGCGCGACCGGACGGCTTGCAGAGCATCCTTATCGCTGACCGACAAATAGTCGCCCGCGTCGTCATCCGATGGCGAGGGACTGTACGACTCATAGAACCGGTTTTGAGCGACGACAGGGCGTTGGAGCGATTTCGCATAGGTTTCGCCCGATATATTGCGGTCGAACCGATCCACGATTCCGACCTTTCCTGCATCGGAGTCGCTCCCGGTCTTGCGACGCAAGAGCGATGTTCTCAGCCAGATCGCCATTCCCGGCACAGTCTCGCGAGCGGCGGATAGCCACTCCGCGATCTCCCCCGGCGGTTGGTCGCCGACAGAGAAGACCAGACCGGTGAAATTACGCGTGTACGCGAGTCGGGCTGCTTTGCGGGCGTCATCCGCGCTTTTCACGGCAACGATTACGAATCGCTTCGCGAACCATCGCGCTTCGATTCGTAGCGGGAGCGATGCCGTCATGTCGGGTGGCATCATTCCGCTCCGATACCATGCCATCTCCGGCGAGTCGCCCCCGCCATACTCCTTGTTCCCGAAATTCATATCCTCCATCGGGAGCGGTATCGTCCCGATTCCGGGCAGGATGGCGGCGAGTTTAGGCTTGACATCGATCAAAACTCCATCCTCGCGGATGGGCTTGCGGTGGATGTCACTCGAGGACGTTGCCGCTTGCTCGCGCCAGTTATTTTGCTGCGAACGTACCCGCTCCCGAATGCCCGGTGGCAGTTCGGCAAGCGGGATGATCCGCTCGCCCAGCTTTTCGCTCGATAAACTGGGTAAGTCCCGCCGGGACGCTATTTTTTGAATCAACTCGGCAGACGGAGCCATATCTTGTTGCAGAGCCCACGGTGCCGTGTCCGAAACGTTCGCCTGTCGCGCCGCGCCGCCGAGTTTTTCGAGTTCGACGTGCAACCGCCTCTGGGCGACACCGATCCAATCACTGAGAACCGCGAATCGTACTCCCGAACCAACGAGGTCGTCCGTCATGACAAACGCCACCTCAGAACCGGATTCGATGCGCCGCCAGGTTCCTGTGACCGAAAGGGCGAGGGCTTTGAGCAGATCGCCGGAGCGAACGCCGGTGTTCGGCGCGATACGGGTGTGAACGGGTAGATCCGCGTACCGTTTGTCGGCATAGATTTCCATCCCGGTCGCCTCCCGGACTCGCGCCACGAGGTCGCCGATTGTCCGGGCGTCGGCGAGGGACACGCTCGCACCCCACGCGGAAGCCTCATAAGCGATGTCCGACGGCTTGGCACGGTTCGTCTGCGCTTCCAGAAGATTCGCCCCGAAAACAGTCACGTTCGTGGCGACCTCGGTATCGCCCTGTCCTCCGTACGAGTAGTACATCGTGGACGGGTCGGAGATTTGCAGGCGGTAGGTGGGTTCCTTGTTGCCTGTCCGGTTGTCGCCGCCCATGTGCAATGTGCCGCCCTTGGTGTCTTTGAAAAGATAGCTCCAGGACAGATCCTGGTATAAGCGCAGGCGTACTGCGGCTATATTCACCGTGTCGAGCGGTACGACTTCGGTCTTGCCATACTCCTGACCGGGGACGGGAGGATTCGTGCGATACAGTTTCGTGGTGTCCGGGAACAGACCAGCGAACATCGCTTGCTGGTCACGTTTCAGGTCGCCCATGCTCAAACCGTCGGGTGACATGACGAGACGCCATTGCGCTGGGGAGAGGGTGGCGAGCAGGAGTTGCGGACGGCTTTCCGGGCGTATTCCCGCATAGATGTCGGGTTCGGGCAGGTTCTTGTAGCGAAGTACCGCCATCGTGTCCGGCACGACCGCCGAAAGCGAACCGATAGCCGTCAATTTCCGCCGGTAACGCGGGCTGATCGTCGCGAGTCGAAACCCGTTTCGTCCGATGGGGACCGGTTCCGGTTTCGCGGGGATTCGCAAACCCTGGCTGTAGGTCCGCTCCGCACTTTCTAACCTTGCTCGCTCCGGCGCGACGATGAGCAGGGGACCCCGGTCCGCTGGGCCCCAGTCCGAATGCGGCAGGCACGCCGCTAACGTCGAAGGGTTCTCCGGGGGAGCCGCCTTGGGCGGCTCCTGTGCGGACGCGTCTTCCGTCTGTACCGCGCCCCCCAATGCCATCGCTACGGCAACGCCGATACCGCTCCGAATCATTCCCCGTCTGTCGGTTCGCATGAGAAAACTCCTCGCCCTTATTTTGACCGCTGCGCCGCAGAAAACCTTCGTGAATATCAGAAAAAAGGCGTGTGCAGTTCGGTTCGTCCCGGTGGCGAACTATGTCAAGCCCGCAATCCTTTTTCGCGAAGCAACGCGTCCGCCCATATGGTGTCGGCGGGCGATAGCGGCGGTTCGGAGGTATGACGGTAGTTGATCGTTCTTTCCCAGCGACCCTCTTGATACGTGTCGTTCCAGACGGCTTTTAAGTCGAGCGGAACATTCGCCCAACCGGGCAGTAACGGGACGGTGATCGTCGGCAGGACATCGCGAACCGACAACGCCCAGACTGCGAACCGCGATTTCCTTTCATTGCCAGCACGGCGCAAACTGATCAGACAGTCGTACTGTGTTTGCGACAAAACCGCCTCGCGCCCGACAGCGACCGCGTGCGCCCTGCCCCGGAGCAGGTCGATCTCCAGCAGGTGGGTCGGGCTATGCAAAATCTCGCGCTGTTTCCGCAAATAATCCTCGCGCCCGGTACTGTCCGGTGCCTTGTTTGTCGGACTCAGCACCTCGATGATCGCAACAACCTCCTCGCTGTCCATGGACAGGACAGCCACATACAGTTCGTCAATCTCACTTAAAGACGACGCGACACAGAAAAAAGGTTCCGCATCGCGACCGCGAAACTCGCGCCGTTCGCTCGCCATTCGTGAACAGATAGAAAAAGGCGCGTGACATTTCGCCACGCGCCTTTTTTGACAGGTAGATACCCCGTCCCTACATCATGCGGACCGCGCCACCGGCTCCGGTCGCGCCTGCCTGGCGGAATGGGAGTCCCATTTCCTTGAGCAGGAAGCGGGCTTCGGCGTCGTTGCTCGCCGTGGTGCAGATGATGATGTCCATCCCGCGGATCTTGTCGATTTTATCGTACTCGATTTCGGGGAACACCAATTGCTCCTTCATGCCCATGGCGAAGTTGCCGCGCCCGTCGAACGAGTTCGGGTTGATGCCCTGGAAGTCACGCACACGGGGGAGTGTGATGTTAAACAGTCGGTCCAGAAACTCGTACATTCGGGTTCCGCGCAGGGTGACTTTCGCGCCGATCTTCGCACCTTCCCGCAGGCGGAAGTTAGCGATGGATTTCTTCGCCACGCAGATCGCCGGTTTTTGACCGGAAATCAGCGTCAGGTCGCGGATCGCGTTGTCGAGCAACTTCGCGTCGCCACCGGTCTGACCGGCGGCACCGACGCCCATATTGATAACGACCTTATCGATCTTCGGGACCTGCATCACGTTCTCGTAGCCGAACTCTTTGGTTACGGAGGCGATCACACGGTCGCGGTACTGCTCTAGCAACCGCGGCGTGTAGTTGTCGGGCGCGGACTGCGGTCCGGCGGGAGTCTCATCTTTTCGTGCCATTGTCTTGCAATAT
>JACMIS010000282.1 GCA_014381035.1 Armatimonadota bacterium | reverse complement strand
TCGTTTCGCGCTGGTTCGTGATCCCGATAGCCGCAATGTCCCCGACGGAAATATCGGGCGCGTTCGCCATCGCGTCATCAATCGCACCGCACTGCGATGCCCAAATATCCGCCGGGTCGTGTTCGACATGACCCGGTGCCGGATAGATCTGCGGATACTCCCGCTGCCCGACAGCAAAAATCGCACCCTCGCCATCGAAAATAATCGCCCGCGAACTGGTCGTTCCTTGATCCAGTGCTATAACATATTTCATACCGAATTACTTCTTTGCTACGCTCTTTGGTACCTGCTTCCATTTTCTCCTTTCTTTTTCGTCCGCGAAGGACGAAAAAGAAAGGAGAGACGTATCTAAGGAAGCGAAGAAGTTTCTAACCGGTGTATCATGAGTTCGACAACCTCAGCGGGAACGGAATAACACCTGGTGTTGTTCCATTGCCAGCAACCCTATCACCGGAGAACCCTTTCTATGCTTAAACGTCTTGCGCTTCCCATTGCTTTCGGTATTATTGCCGTCGCCGCTGCCACCTCTGCCGATGCCGCGCCTGCCAAAAGCCCGCTCGATTTCACGGTAAAGAACATCGAAGGCAAAACGATCCCGCTGTCGCGCTACAAAGGGAAAGTCACCTTGTTCGTAAATACGGCGTCGCAGTGCGGGTTTACGCCGCAGTATGCCAGTTTGGAAACGTTGTACGGTCGCTACAAGGGGAAGGGGCTACGTATCCTCGGCTTCCCTGCGAATGACTTTGGTGGACAGGAGCCGGGTACCGACGCGCAGATCAAGCAGTTTTGCAGTCTCCGGTTCAAAACGAGCTTCGATATGTTCTCGAAGATAACGGTCGCGCCCGGTACGGGACAAGCCCCGTTATATGCGTTCCTGACTGGCAAGGATACCAACCCGAAGTTCGCGGGACCGGTGCAATGGAACTTTACCAAGTTTTTGGTAGACGACAAGGGACAGGTTGTCGCCCGGTTCGATTCGTCCAAAGATCCGCTTTCACCGGAAGTGGTTAGCGCGGTCGAAGCGGCTCTCGCGAAAAAGAAGTAGAACCGTTAGCTACAAGCGGGAGCCTTGTTCTCGCGCCGAGACGATAAAAGCCGCGTACAACTGTGATTGTACACGGCTTTTATTTTGGCAAGCCCCGACGCCGGGCGAAAATATAGTTACGGAAAGCCTTGCTAATTTGTCGCAAGTGATACATACTGGTTTGTATAACAAACCAGTATGGAGGATTACTAAATGGTTTCAGCGATTGACGGTTACGTCCAGCGTCCCAAACGCACGTACCAGGCGGACGGGTTGCTCGATATGGCTTGCGGGTTTGGGATACTTGGCATTGCGTTATCGTTCTACGTCGGGATCGTAACGTCGACGAGGATAGCGGCGGCGGTCGACGGCGGGGCGTACCCGCCCCACGCCTGGCAGGATACGATGCCAACAACGACATTTTTTATGCTCCTGACGAATCTGATGATCCCACTCAGCTTCCACGCGGTCACGTTTCTGAAGTGCCGCTTCGTATACCCCCGGCTCGGTTACGCACAGCCGCGCACCACGAAAGACCAGCGGATACAGACGGTGTTGTTTGGTATCTTCGCGCTTGGAATCGTGGCTTTCTTCGGCTCCCGCCCGAGCCTCTGGCAATCGTTCGCGTTCTGGACACGTGACATGACTTTGCTGGCGGTCGGGATCGGGTTTGGAATCGCGCTTGTCGTCAACTTCGTGAAATACAGGTTTGCTCGCCATCTCATCGTCGCCGGAATATCCGTCGCCGCCGCTGTGTTGATTGCGGCAGTGCCGCTTCCGTGGCGGTATGCCGACCTCGCCCTCGCGCTGATTCTGGGGATCAGCTTACTGGTATCGGGCACCATTCCGTTTGCCCAGATACTGCGCCTACCCGTGCTCACCGAAGGAGATTAAAATGGTCACCACACTAAATGGTTATGCGATGCGATCTAAACGCGCCTTCCAGGAGGACGGTCTACTGGATATGGTCGGCGGCATCACGCTCTTCGCCGTTGCGTTGATCAACTACGCCGCGATTCGATCCATCGCCTCGATGCATGGGACCGACTTTCACCTCAGCCGCGCCTATCAGGATGCGAATTCGTTCTTCATCGTGGCAATCCTGCTGGCGAATGTCATGATAATGTCCGGGATGCTGGCGATTGAACCATTGAGACGTCGGTTTATATATCCGCGGATGGGATACGTTCAGCCGCGCATCGTTCCCGAAAATCGCCGCCGGACGATTCTGGTAGCCTCCGTTCTCATCGGCGTCGTACACTTCATCGGTTTTCAGTACGCTCTCTGGGGAACGCCTGGCTTCTGGACCAGTGACATGAGCCTGGTACTTATCGGCTACGGGATCGGCTGCGGGCTCATTGTCAATTTTCGGAGAGTCGGTTTCGCCCGTCACCTGGCAGTCGCTGGCATAGCGTTCGTCGCTTCCTCGCTGCTGGCGTCCGCGCAACTCGGCTGGCTACACGCGAGTTTCCTGTTCGCCATGATTCTTGGCACGAGCCTGATTATCTCGGGAGCCACCGCCTTCGCCGACATACTCCGCGTTCCCGTCGCCACGGAAGGCGACGCGACATGAACGAACAGATCCGAATCATCGCCGAGTTAGACCGCGTGATACACGAACCGGCACGGCTGATGATCGTCGCCATCCTTTCCGAGGTGGAGGAAGCCGATTTCCTGTACCTGCTACGCGAGACAGGGATGAGCAAAGGCAACCTGTCGAGCCACTTGTCACGGTTAGAGGCGTCGCAGTACGTGGAAGTGACGAAAACCTATCGCGGGAAGATACAGATGACGCTGTGCCGGCTGACCGACGACGGACGCGCGGCGTTTGACCAGTACCGCGTCGCGTTGAAGGCGAGTTTGGAAGCGATTGATTCCCGGTCTCCCGGCAGCAGGGTGCAGCCAAGCCCGGCTTTTTAGGTGATAGAAAAAACCCGACCTTTGAAGCGGATAACAAAAAAAGCAACTGTCATATACTCCTTATGAGTTATGCAGTCGCCGGGGTAATCGTGTTGTCGTTTGCTCTCCCATCGAACTCCAACGCGATTGTGGATATATAGTATCATGTTTCGACGGGTTGTTGCCATCATTCCAAAAAATCTGGCATTGTGTATATGCAGAGATTTCGCGGGTAGATACTTAAATCCAGTTGCAAATCGGCAGAAAGAGGAGATAGTTTTTCCAGTTTGCCTCATATATCTGTATCTAATAAGTCTCTTTTTAAAATGCGGTTGACACGCGCAATCTTTCATGTCGCGTGAGAAAACGGGGAGGTAATGGAAACGACCTCCCCGCTACGCGGTGCCATGAGAGGAAGAAGGGCTAAGCCGGACCGAACTCACTAAAATTGAAACTGATCTACGTTGTCCTTTTTGAAAATCACGGGGGAACCGGTGATAATAACCCCGTTCTTGCCGACCGTCTTCTTCGCGAGGGTTCCCGCAGTAAACTCCGTGCCGGTCTCGGTTTTTAGTTCGCCCTTCGCCAGGGCGACCGCGACGTGAGCGGCGAGATACCCTTGATCCGGCGGACTCCACAGCGCGACTGCGGGAACGATGCCGTCCTTGAGATAGCGACGCATCGTGTTCGGCGTGCCCAAACCCACTACCGTTACCTTATCGGCGACGTTTCGGGATTCGACGACCTTCGCGGCGGCGGCGACTCCGACCGACGTCGGGGAAAGAATCGCCCGCAGGTCGGGATACTTGGTCAGTAGTCCTTCGGCTTCGGTGACGCTCTTTTGATCCTTGTCGTCGCCGTAGACGATGCCGACCAGTTGCATTTTCTGATATTTTGGTTGGTTCAACGCTTCTTCCATTCCCTTGATCCAGTAGTTCTGGTCGGGTGCGTCGGTCGTGGCGGACAGGATCGCGAATTTGCCGGAATAGTTGATCAGCGAACCGAGCAGCTCGATCTGACTGGCACCGAGCGTGTCGAAGTCGGTCGGCAAAACACACGCGTCTCGGTGTGATTCGTTGCCGGTAATGTCGGCGTTCACGGTGACGATCTTGACGCCCTTCGCACGTGCTTCGTCAAAAACTCCGTTGAGTGCGTCCACGCTGTTGGGTGTGATACAGATGACATCCGCGCCGCGCTGAATTTCGTCTTTGATAAACGAGATTTGCGCGGTGGGGTCGGGTTGCGCGGGTGCCGTCGTGGCAAACTCGACACCAAGTTCGGTCGCGCCTTTTTTGAACCCCTCCACAATCCCGTCGAAATACGGATTACCGGTGTTCTTCGGGATATAGACGATACGTAATTTACCGTCTTTGGTGGCAGTATTGACAGGCACGGTAGTCGTATCGCTGGCATTATCGGCGGGCTTGCAACCGACCAGCACCGACAGTACTGCCAGAGGAACCAGAGCGAGAAATTGTTTTCGTTTCATTGTCAATTCAACATCCTTTGTTATGTGCGGTGTGTAATCTTTGCTAATAGTAGGGCTAGAATCAGGAGAACGCCTATGGCAGTTACCTGAGTCTCGGCAGTCACACCGGAGACTCCCATCCCGGTTTGTAGCGTCGCGATCAGCAGGAGCGCGGCGAGAGAACCGAATATCGTCCCGCGCCCGCCGTAAATGCTGGTCCCTCCCAGCACGACCGCCGTGATCACATCCAGTTCGAGACCGCGTGCGTGATCGTAGCGGGCGACTCCCAGGCGCGAAAGGAGTAATAACGCCGCGACGCCCGCTGTCGCACCGGAAAGGACAAAAATTCGTGTTAGAACCTTTTCTGCCGGAACGCCTGAATACTGTGCCGCCTCGCTGTTTACTCCGACCGTTGTAATATATCGCCCGAACACTGTCCGGTGCAGGAGTAGCCCGAATCCGACGGCGGCGGCGAGTAATAAGAGTAGAGGCGCGTGGAAATAGGTTCCTGGCAGGGACACTTTTTCGATGCCGACAAACCAGCGTGGCATCGGCAGGGATTGATCCCCGAGCAATATCTGTGCAACGCCGCGATACAGTGCCATCGTCGCCAGAGTAACGACGAGCGATGGTAGTTTTCGTTTCGCGACCAGGACCCCGTTTATCCAACCGAGTCCCGCCCCCAAAACCGGCGCGAGTGGGAGCAGAACGCCGAGCGGAGCGCCGAACCGTACATGCAGGGTCGCGATGATGGCACCGACCAGTGCCAGTATGGAAGTGACGGACAGATCAATATGCCCGGCGATAATAACCAGGGTCATCGCGAGCGTCAGCAACCCTGTTTCCATATACAGGGTAGAGCGGTCGAACAGGTACTCTGTGTCGAAAAAGCGCGGTTCACGCATCGCGGTAATCACCAGAACGAGAACCAGCAGGGCAACGGAGACACATTCCGGGGCGTATCGCTTCCAAAGGGTGGCGAGATAACTCATGGCATCATTCTCCGGTCAACCGTCGCAGCAGACGCTTCTTCGCGGCGTCGTCCGCGACGATAGCCAGCAGGATGACAATACCGTACACGGCGGACTGCCAGGTTTCCGCGATATTGAGCACGGCGAGCGCGACATTGATGGTGCCGAGCAGGAGGCAACTCAGCAGGACTCCGGCGACAGACCCGACTCCGCCGAAGATGCTCGTGCCGCCAATAACCACGGCGGCGATCACGAGCAGTTCGAAGCCATTGCCGATGCTCGCGGGGTTGATCGTACCGAATCGTGACGCGTACAGGACTCCGGCAAGCCCTGCCCCCGCTCCGCAGATCACATAACTCAAAAACGTCGTCGCGCGAACCGGTATGCCGCGTAGTTCCGCCGCTTCGGGGTCGCCGCCGATAGCATACAGGTTGCGCCCGAAGCGCGTCTGGGTCAGAACGAAATGGATCAACGCGGCGGCAAGCAGTGCCATGAGCACTACCCAGGGTACAATGTTTTGCCCGAACGGTCCGTCAATGGACCACCGCGCCATCGCGCGGGGCAACTGGTAATCGTCAATCTGACGCCCCCCGCTGACGATAAAAGTCAACCCCCGGTAAATTCCGAGCGTCCCGAGCGTCGCAACAATCGGTGGAACGCCAGCCCCGGCGATCAAACCGCCGTTCACCGCGCCCAACCCCATTCCGATACCGATTCCAACCAGCCCGGCGAGATATACATTGACTTCCGGGTGGTCGCGCAGGAGCATTCCGACCAGCATTCCCGAAAGTCCCAACGTCGAGCCGACGGAAACATCGATGCCGCGCGTCAGGACGACCGTCATCTGCCCCATCGCCACCACGGTAATCAGCGGCATCCAGAGCAGGATGCTTTTCACGTTCGACTCGGAAAGAAAGCGCGGCTGAGCGATGCTGACCACAACAATCAGTACGGCGAGTGCCACGGCGATAGGGAGTTCACGTCGAGAAAGGAGGTTCGACTTCATGCCGACGCCTCCGACAGACCGGATGCGGCGGCGATGATCGCTTCCGCGGTTGCCTCCTGCCGCGTGAGTTCGCGCACTATCTGCCCCTCCCGCATCACAAGCACCCGGTCACACATGGTCAGTACTTCCGGCAAGTCGGATGAGATGAGGAGTACCGCCACGCCTTTTTCGGCGAGATCGGCGACCAGACGATGCACTTCGGACTTCGCGCCGACATCGATACCGCGTGTCGGTTCGTCTAAAATCAGGATGCGCGGATTGGTTTCCAGCCACTTCGCGAGAACGATCTTTTGTTGGTTCCCCCCCGACAACTCGCGGATCAGCGGCTCCGCCTCGGCGGCACTTCCGAAGACCAGCTGAGCGGCTTGCTTCCGCATATCGTAGTACGCAATGCCATCCTTCGGCGCGCCGAGCAGGTGCATTGGCGACCCTTTGTCCGGATCGTAAACCTGCGCTCGGGCCGGGACGGTATTCAGGGCAAGGCAGAATGCGACAATGAATCGGGCCGATCCGACTGACATGCTGACGCTCCTCGATGGAAATCGCGGCACAGATTGGTGCGGCTATGACACGCCGCGAACGCAACTCGGCTTCTATCAGCGTTTCGTGAGGCGGGCCAGCATCTGCTGGAAGCCGGAGCCCATCACCTGCGTCACCCCCGCCTCGTCAATCACGAACTCCGTCATCAACCGTGTGTTGCCCACCTTGAACTGAGTCTCGGAGATCGGCGTGAGGACGACGTCCGGCTGTCCTCCCAGCGATCGGGTCAGCGTATCTCCCTTCAGGCGTATCACGGCCCTGAGATCGGTTCGACTCATCT
>JACMIS010000281.1 GCA_014381035.1 Armatimonadota bacterium | reverse complement strand
GCGCGTCACTTAGATTAGTGACGCGCTTCACTAAGACGTATGAAACGAGAAACTACTAGCAATATGCTTGATGTCGCCAAACGCGCTGGCGTTTCGCGCACCACGGTTTCCTACGTCCTGAACGGGCGACGTGATGTCGCTATTCCGCAGGCGACCCGAGACCGTGTCCTGCAGTTCGCCCGCGAAGTAAGGTACTCGCCGAACATCGCCGCCCGCGCGCTTGCCAAAGGGAAGACCAATGTCATCGGCTTGTGGCTGTTCCCCATGCGGCTTTCGATACACCTTGATGTCGTGCAGGCGGTGCGTGAACTGCTCGTCGATTCCGGCTTGGAACTCGTCATCTGCCAGATGAGCAGTCTCGACCGCGAGCGGGCAGGGGAAACCGTGCTGGTGCAGTGGCCCGTCGACGGCGTTCTGGCGTTCGACGGGGGCGAGCATGTACAAGCGGTGATGGAGTCGCGCGGAGGGGGGACACAACATCCCCCTATCGTCAGCTTCGGCCCGTTCGCTACCGCAGAAAATGACTTTTCCGAAACTGATACGTTGACCGTCGATTTCACGCCGGGTATCGCTATCGCGCTACGGCATCTTCACGACCAGGGCGCGAACCGGATCGCATACGTCACTACCCACTATTTCGCCAGGGCTTCCGACAATCGCTACGCTGGTTATTACCAGGCAATGACTGATCTTTCAAAAATGCCGGAAGTGATAGCACTCGAGTGGTCGCGACGCCCCGACGTCCGCGAGGAGTTCGGGGCGTGGCTCGATAGTGGAAATACGTTACCGGATGCGCTGTTCTGTTTTTCTGACGACATCGCCATCGGGGTTCATCGGGCGTTGCGGGATCGGGGGGTCCGTGTCGGAAGTGATGTCCTGCTCGTCGGATGCGATGGCATCGACGAAGGGGAATACATCGATCCGCCGCTCGCCACCGTGGCGCAGCCGGTCGTTGCCATGTGTCGCCGTGCCTGGGAGCGATTACAGGAACGACTGTCGGACCATGTATCGTGCGAAGGACCACCGCGTACGGAAACAATCGCCGCGACATTCGTTGTGCGGGCGTCCGCGTTGAAAACTGTCCCAGACTAAAGGGGCATAGACTCGCCATCGATGGCGAACAATCATGGAGGATAGAAACCTTGATCAGTGTTCAAAAGAAACGGTGTCGGTTTGTGACGACGGGATTAGCCATCAGGGCTACAATATCGGTAGGCTCGCTACTGTTGCCGTCTTGCGTTGTAGCACAAGCTTGGCAACCTGTTCCGCTTGTGACGCAGTCGGTGAAAAACGCGGGCAACATGGGCGGGGAGGGCGGACAATGGCCGCAAGCATTAGCGATTGATTCTTCCGGCTCGTTCTTGTTGTTCGGGACCGATGTCGGCGGTATTTTTCGGAGTACCGACGGCGGCGCGACCTGGGAGCCGTGCAACGTGGGGCTGGATGCACGCGGTTCCTCGGCTCTCGCGATTGACAGAACCAACGGCAACCGGTGCTTCGTGGTCGGTGCTAATTCGGGCGACAGCAGTTTCAACGGCCTGTACCGCTCCACGAATAAAGGGGCGAGCTGGACGCGGGTGGTCGCGCGTGACGATGCTGGCTATCGGGATGTCCGGGACCAGATCGCGTTCGACCCGACCAGCAAAGGCACCTACGACCATCTGCGTACGATCTACTGGGCGGCCGGTTCAAAAGGGCTTATGAAATCGACGGACGGTGGTGGCAACTGGTCGCAAGTCAATGCCGGGTTGGGTAATGCCCCCATCGCGACCGCTGGCAACGGCAACCTGTTCGCTGCGTTGACCACGGGCGTCTCGCGAAGTACCGGCGGCGGTGGAACGTTCTCGACAGTTCTGAGTGGCGAATCGTTTAGCATTACTGCCACGGGTACCAACATCTGGGCGACTCGTTCCGATGGCGTCTGGAAATCAACGAATACGGGTAACTCGTGGACGAAGTTAGGGACCACAGGGCTTCCGACCGGGTTTCCGATCCGTAATATCAAAGTCAGCCCTGCCGATCAGAATCGCATCCTGGTTGTCGTCGATAAAGGGGGTTACGACAAGCAGATCTGGTACACGACGAACAACGGCGGGCAGTGGCGTCAAGGAGCATACAACAACGCAAACTCGTTCCTGCCTTACAACAACCGCCTTCAACTGTTCGCGTGGCATCCGATAAGTGCCACTACTGCCTGGTCGTTCGGCGGCGACTGGATCACGAGAACCTCCGACTCGGGGCAGAACTGGCAATGGGCGGCGAACGGCTACAACGGCATCCTGGTCGGCGGCGCGTGGAACTTCAGTCTCAGTGACTCGAACCTGATTTTCTTCGCCCATCAGGATTACGGCGGGGCACTCAGCACGAACGGCGGCGAGACATGGACCTATAGCAACGCCGGTCCGAACCCGTGGGGTGATTCGAACTATGGCGGTTACGCCTACCGATACAGTGACACCGGCGAAACTGTTCTCTGGTGTGGCTACGGAACCGGCTGGACAGACCCGCGTCAGTTGAAGATCTCCCGCGACGGTGGCGCGACATGGTTCAATGCCGATGATGCGAACGGCAACGACGTTACATTCGGCGGAAGTGCGGATAATGGGCGCGATGTGAGTCTGGTCTCGCCGAGTGCACCATGGTGCCTGTTCGCGGGCAACCTTCGCAGTGCGGACCGGGGGTGGCACTGGTCGAAGATGAGCGGTTGCGATGGCGTCTATACGGTCTCCGCCGGAGCCGACAAAAACCTGTTCGGGATTAAGAAGACCGGGACTACTTCGACTGACATTGTGAAATCAAATGATGACGGTGCGTCCTGGATCAAGGTTGCTACCATCAACGATGGGGAAGTACGCGATATAGCGTACGATCATGTCCGTGATCGCGTGTATGTAGTCGGTAAGTGGAGCCTGTTTTACTACCAGAACGGCACTTGGACGCAGTGCGATACGATCGACGATCAGACGGGCGGGGAGTCGGTACGCACCGTGGCGGTTGATCCTACCAATCCCGCTATCGTGTATATCGGAAGCGCACGGGACTGGATGAAGACCAACGTTGCCGTACAGCGGTCCACCAACGCAGCCGCCGTTGGTAGCTGGGTCAACCTGACGCGCACCAGTCCTCTGGCAGCCGGAACCAAGGACGGGGCGAACGAAGCCGTCTGTATCCGGGTCAACCCGGTAACGCGCTACGCGTGGGTTTCCGGAGGCTGTTATGGCATGTGGAAAATCGCCCCCCCATAATCTTGGCTGGACTCGCATCTCGCGGCACCGTGGCGATACGTGAGATGCGACTGACTAACGTTCGCCCAACACCGACGAAGTATAGGAAGAAGACACATGAAACAAATGACACAGGCAGGAACTTGCCGACCGTACTCAGGTGCGTTTACCCTGATCGAACTACTCGTGGTTATAGCGATAATCGCCATACTCGCTGCTATACTGTTTCCCGTATTTGCACAGGCACGGGAGAAGGCACGACAGGCTTCCTGCCTTTCCAATATGAAGCAGATCTCGCTATCGTTCCTTCAGTACAACCAGGACTACGATGAAGTGCAACCCGTCGCCCATCCCGTCCCCGGAGAGGAGGCATGGGCAACCGGGGACTGGTGGGGACCAGGTTGGGTGTTTCGCGTCCAGCCGTACATCAAGAATATCCAGGTATTTCGTTGCCCCAGTGATGATGATCAACTATCGCCCGGTCTGAGTTGGGTTCCCTCTGCCGCTTCCTATGCTCCGAATGCATACCAGCAGGAGTCCTGGGTGGGGCGTTACGGAGCAATCGGGATCGGCGGCAACTGGAACGCGAAGGTCGTCTCGCTATCGGATGTTTCCCGCCCTGCAGATACGATCCTGCTCGGCGAGCGTCACAACGCGGACGTGATAAAGAACGGGCGGGAGGGGAACGCTGTTCAGGGTACACCTGTCTTCACCGGAGTCGATTGGATGGACGGATGGTTCGGTCCGGGCGAGACCCCGAACGGTAAATCGACGGAGTCGTGGCCGAAAGGCAAGAGAGGAACCGTAACAGCGGCGCATGCGACAATGGCTAATTTTGCGTTCGTCGATGGGCATGTCAAAGCAATGAAGCCGGAAGCCACGAATCCCGATCCGGACGGTCAGCCCGATAAGAATCTATGGGATGCCTCGCGCAAGTAGTAAAACGAGAGCGTCCCCGCCCGCACAATGCGGGCGGGGACGTTATAGGAGACGCAGAACATGATGTCAAGCAAACAAACCGTCCGATGGATCGTGCCTATCAGTCTACTTTTGATGCTGTCAGCCGGATCCGGATGTAGCGAAAAAAAGAACGATACGCCCTCCAACAAGTCCGGCGAAAAGTTCGTTGCGGCAACGCCCCCGGCGGACTTTCTGGCAAAACGGAAACAACAGGCACAGCCGCCCCCGCCACCACCGAGAAAATGACGCGAGTCCGCACGGACGAACGATTCCCGTCTCAGCGAGGGACTGAGTCTCCGGGGCGTTCGAGATGTTCCAGGCGGCGTATGTCGCGCAGGCAGTACAGGAGCGTGCGGCGACATTGCCTAAGCCGAAATAGATCCGTCCCGTAGGAAGCTATTCTATAGCGTCTGTATAATTGTGGGTTAGTCTCTCCCGTCTTGGGAAGGCTAACTGGAAATGACAAAAGAAGAAATCAACGACATGACACGGGTCGCCGTCGGCGACCGTATCCGCGCCGCCGCGAAGGCGGTACTCGAACAAGTAATCGAAGAGGAACTCGCCGATCATCACCCACAAGTGGGTACCCGGGGCGCGGCATCGAGAGAAAACCGATAGTAGAACGGGCGAGCGCAACGGTTCGTACCAGCGGTCGCTTATCATGCCCGTTGGCAAGATCGAGCAGTTGCGAGTTCCCCCCAATCGTGACGGCACTTTCACGCCCGAGGTGTTCGAGGAAATACCGATCAAGTATGTAATTATGTGGGTTGGCACTACTTTTCCTCTCAAGTACCCGGCGAACCCACATAATTACATACTTGATCGAAATCGAACGCATCCGGTTCTAAAATGTCGGTAAGATGCTGATGGGAACCGCGAAAGTGCCTTAAGCGGCTGTATTTGCATTGCTTTTTCGATTCTGTTATAATGCACGCAGTCTTGCTCGGCTAATTAGTGTGGAGATTTGTAATGCTCTCTTTCCTCAAGCGTTTTTGGATTTTTCTTTCTTTATTCGTTGTCGTCGTTACTGG
>JACMIS010000007.1 GCA_014381035.1 Armatimonadota bacterium | reverse complement strand
TTGTTTAAAAATGCAAAGTTGTCATCAAAGTCGGAGTAAGTCCTCCGCATTCACGCTGATCGAATTGCTGGTCGTTATCGCTATCATTGCGATTCTGGCAGCTATATTGTTCCCTGTTTTTGCACAAGCGCGGGAGAAGGCACGTGCAGCGTCCTGTCTGTCCAACTTCAAGCAAATTGGACTTGCGATTCTTCAATACACACAGGACTACGATGAAACCTATCCCCTCGGTACCCGCGGTGATGAGGTCGAGTGGAGCACTGTTCTACAACCCTATATCAAGAATGGTATTAAGGGCGGTAGTGCACCTATCTCGACCGAAAGTTACAACTATAGCGGCGGCATTTTCCACTGCCCTTCCTTTCCTGTCGATCTGCAATCCAATCAGTACAAAGTCCGAAGCGATATTTTTCCAAGTCCTCAGGGCTTAGGAGCATCAGCCTACTATCCGTATGGTGTCTATGCACTCGCCGATGTAGATGAACCTGCTAACAAGATCGGTCTGATCGAGGGCGGCGTCAACGGCAACGGTAGCGCGACACAACCGGATGGATACGGCTATACATCTTGGAGTCCTGTGGAGTGGTACTGGGTGAGTGATAAAACCGTGACCGGTTCCGATCCCTCCAAGAACTTCTCGCTCGATAGCAAGAATCAATTCGGACACTGGGGCGACTGTGACTTTGATATTAATTCAGGGAACTCTGGTTGGGTAACGTGTAATCAATTTCCCCGCTATCGCCACAACGGCACCTCGAACATGATGTATTTAGACGGTCATGTTAAAGCAAAAACACGCGGCAGTCTCAACTGGCTCAACGAGGTTTACATACCCCGCGTCTTTCCCTCGGATATACCCGGTGTCTTTAGCCCGGTGCCGGATTGGTATCCTTACTAAGCCATAACGCGGTTCTTCGCCTTTCTCCCACTTCTGCTGGGAGAAAGGCGAAGAACCGCACCATTAATCTCCTGTGTCAACGTTGACGGCTTTCTCACAAGGAAGAAATAGATATGAAAAACATGACAGTCGTATCGCAACATGATCGTGCCACGCCCTCTTTTTCGGTCGTCCGGTCTGCATCTCTTGTTTTTTGCCTACTGGCAACATTACTGAACGGTTGTACTCAGACAGCGGAAAAGGTGCCTTCGGCGAGTACGAACCCAAACGCGACGAACAATACCAAGGCAGCACCGCTTCCGCCTACGGTTCCCGATGCGGCGCAAGTGCAGATTCAGAACAGCACGAAGCAAGGTCAGGAAAACGGCGCGGCATTTATGGAGCGTGTTAAAGCACGCACACCGAAAAAGTAACAGCGTTTCGTGATCACAGACAAGTATGACCTACTTTCCCACGCGGTTTGTGGGCAACCCTTCGGGATAATCCTATCCCAAAATCGAAAGGACAATCGTAAGTCATGATAAAGAACTCTTTGCAAATAATGCACTTCGCGTTGCTTACGCTCATGGTCGGCACTTCGACGTGCGCGACAGCGAACGCCGAAACCTACTATGTGAGTCCGACAGGTGCGGACAATGGAGTCACCAATGGGGATTCCACTCATCCGTGGGCGAAACCCTCCTATATCGAACGATTACAGTGATTATACTTTTGGAGGCGGATCGGGGATTCGCTGTATAGCCGCATCTCATCATGTTACAATCAGCTACAATGAGGTGCATCACTGCGGTGCCAACGGAATCAGTGCTGAGGAAGGCAGTGACTATATGTTCATTGCCAGCAACACGGTTCGTAATTGTGCAGGTGACTCTCCCTTCCATTGCAGTGGTATCAGCCTTTTTAATCAGAACTGGGCTGATTATGATAACCAAGGGATTCACTCACGAATCACGAATAATCTGGTCTACAACAATAAAGAACCCCGGAAATGTTCGCTTCTAAGCACCAACTCGATTGATATGGTGTTGCTTCCCCGTCCACTGCAAGGGGGAAGCAACACCAATTTCGCCATGCTGTCTGGATACCTTTCGTTGCCTCTGGTTAATCGTCGTCCGAGCCGGAGTAGAGCCGCGCCACGACGCGCTTAATCACATCCGAGCCGAACCCGCGCCGCGCTAAGAACGCCCATAATTTCTGCTTCGCGCCGGGCGATTTGTCGGACGGGTTTTCGCCGACGCGCCGTTCGGCAAGGGCGCGAACCGTGTCATATTCGGCGTCCTCACCGGCAACATCCGCGCTATCGGCAAGCGTTTGCTTGATGGTCGCGGCGTCCACGCCCTTTTGCCGCAGTTCCATCGTGATGGCGCGGTCGCCGTGGGTGCGCGAACGGGTCGCGGCGAAGCGGGCGGCGAAATCGGCGTCGTCTAAAAGGCTTTGCTCATGGAGGTACGCCACGGTGTCGGCGATAATCGCTTCGTCGTACTCGCGGCGTTTCAACCTATCCACGATCTCTTTTTCGGTGCGGGCGCGAAACGACAATAGCCGGTACGCATCCTCTTTCGCCTTGCGGCGCAGTTCGGCGTCGGCGAGTTCGGTCAGGCGTTCGGCGGTCATCTCCTGCCCGATTTTCAAGCCGAGCGTCACGGCGACATCGGCGAACAGTCCGAGCGCGAACGTGCCGTCCACGTACACATTCACGCGGTCTTTGTGGCGAACCTGCTCCTCAATCGCGGTGATGCGCCCTTCGCTCACCGGCGCGACAACGCGGCGGGTGCGCTTCGGCGTCGCGGCGTCGCTGTCAGGATAGCGGTCGGAGGCTTCGGGT
Organism: Armatimonadota bacterium; assembly: GCA_014381035.1. The sequence continues at coordinate 221 of JACMIS010000007.1, read as the reverse complement.
TCCGGCGAATGCTTGCGCGGTGATTTTTCACGGGGCGACGGTTCGGGCGCGGGATTCGTCGCATCCGAGGCGGCGCGTTTCGCCCGCACGATTCCTGAAGGAAGCGGAACGTCGGATTCGGTCATGGGTTCTTCGTTTCTAAAATAACAACGGTCGGGGATCGCGGGAAAGTCGCCGCCCAAGCCCCCCGGGTGGGGGGGGTCAGGCGGGTAATCGCCCCC
>JACMIS010000280.1 GCA_014381035.1 Armatimonadota bacterium | reverse complement strand
CCATCGGCTCGCCCCAGTTCTCGCGGCGGTGTGCGGTGACTAAAATCAACCGCCCCGGCTTGGGGACGGCTTCGGCGAGTGCCGGGTCCGTGAACTGATAATCTCGCGCGGCGACGGAGAGCAGGGCATCGACCACGGTGTTCCCGGTCACGCGCACGGTCGCGGGCGGCACGCCTTCGTTGAGCAAGTTTTGCGCGGCTAAATCGGTCGGCGCGAAATGCAGGTCGGCGAGGCGTGTCGTCATCCGCCGGTTCATCTCTTCCGGGAACGGGTCCCACTTATCGTCGGTGCGCAAACCCGCTTCGACGTGCCCGAATCGCGCCCGCACATAGCCCGCGCACAGTGACGCGACAAACGTCGTCGTCGTGTCGCCCTGCGCGATGACGAGATCCGGCTTCTCCGCTTCCAGAACCGGCGTCAGTGCCGTGATCGCCCGCGCCGTCAGGTCGGACAGCGTCTGTCGCGGCATCATCAGCCCTAAGTCGTGATCGGGGCGCATCTCGAATACGGAGAACACCTGCTCCAGCATTTCGCGGTGTTGCCCGGTCGAGATCACGACTTGCCGCACCGATTCGGGGAACTTCGCGAACTCTTTTACCACGGGAGCCATCTTCACGGCGTCCGGGCGCGTGCCTAACACGCAGGCGATTGTCAATTTTTTCTCGTTCATAATTTTTGAATGCAACCACAAAGGACACAAAGGTTTTAAAGGGTGGAGAACACCGATTCCGTCAAGCGATCTCGGTAGCGAGCGAAGTGAAAACCTTCAAAACCTTTGTGTCCTTTGTGGTTAGATAGTATCCGCGTCTCCCGAGTGTAGCATTTCGTAGCGCAGATACAGGCGGCGTTCGTTTTTCACCGTGCGCCATTCATTATCGGTTTGACTCATCCCTAACTTTTCCAGCACGCGGCGCGAGGCGCGGTTCTCGATGTCAGCGAACGCGACCAGTCGCTTCAAGCCCATCGTCTTGAAGGCGTACCGCGCCGTCAGGTCGGCGGCTTCCGACATGATCCCCTTGCCCCAGTAGTCACGGGACAATAGATAGCCGATCTCCGCGCCGGTGCTCAGGTAGCGGCGCATGTCCACGAGGTCGGTCGAACCGATCAGTTCGCCGGTCTCCCTGTAGAGCACGGCAAAGCAGAGGGCGTCGCCGCGTTTACGTCGCGCTTCCTGGTCGCGGATGAACGGCAGGATCGAACCCGGCGATGCCATCGGCTCCCACGGTAAAAAGCGGGTTACTACGGGGTCGCGGGCGATGCGCCACATCGCTTCGGCGTCGGATTCACGCAAAACGCGCAGTCGCACTCGCTCCCCTTCGATCACCGGACCGGTCGGTTCGGCACTCACAGGGCGTGGGTGTTTGAACGCCCACGGGAACACCGTGGATAAGGCGCGAAGAGCGAGCGTCACCGTATCGGCTCCTAAGGTCCCGTCCTGGTCAGGGCGTAGACTAAAAGGAGCGCGGCGATACACCCGGCGGCGGTGATGCCGTAGATCGTCCAAACCGCCTGCCGCACCGACAAGCCCCGGTCCCGCAATAAATGGTGAATGTGGGTCTTGTCGGCGGCGAGGGGATTTTTGCCGGACACGAGGCGGACGATGGCGACCCGGAAACCGTCCAGAATCGGCACGCCCAGAACCAATCCGGGGACTACCACCGCCAAAATCGTCGGGATTTTCGCCGTGCCGACAACGGCGAGACCGGCTAAAACAAACCCTAAAAAGAACGAGCCGATGCTCCCCATAATGATGGTTGCCGGGTTGTAGTTGTGACGCAAAAAGCCGATACAGGCACCCGCCAGCGCGAACGCCATCAGCGCGACGGCCACCTCGCCCTTGACCGCCGCGATAAGCCCCATCGTGGTCGCGGCGATTGCACACACGCCGGATGCCAGTCCGTCCAAGCCGTCTAAAAAGTCGAATGTTTTTGTGGCGATGAAATACCAGCACATCGTCCCGGCGACAGCGACCGCGGGTGGGAACGCGATATAGTTGCGTGCATCATAAGAACCGCCCGGTCCCGGGGGGGCGAACGGGTTAGTGATGCCATCAATGCGTGCCCCCAGAGATGCCGCCACGAACCCGGCTAACAGCAAACCGCCCATTTGTTGCCACGGCTTCAGGTCAATCTTGTCATCCAAAAGTCCGATGACCGCGACGATAACCGCGCCGATCATGATGCCCGCGATAGGGTGCTCGCCGCGACCGACATCCATGGCGTATTCATGGTTTGTTAGCCAGGGGCGTAGCAGCAGTACGACTAGCGCGAACCCGATAAACATCGCCAATCCACCCCAGAGTGGCATCCCCGAGGTATGCGAGTCGCGGTCACGGGGATAGCGCACCGCCCCGAAATGTTGCGCCAGCTTCCTGACGGACGGGGTAAGAAACGCGGTTATAAAGCCGGATATCAATGCGGCAAACACCATGTTTAGCAGGATTTTATTCATCGGTTACGGGTTTTGTTCCTCGAAACTGGTTTCGGCATCGGTCCCTTGCGGAACATTCTGCAGTTTCATCATCGGCGATGGCGGCTCCAGGTCGAGCAGCGGAACGATTCCCACGCCCGCCGCCGTCAGTACTTCTTTCGCCCATCCCTCCGGCGACTCGCCAGCAAAAACGACGCGCACGATCCCCGCCGCGACAATCATCCGGGCACACACATGGCAGGGGCGGCACGTACAATACAGGGTCGCCCCGTGAGTCGAAACGCCGTGCAACGCGGCTTGCATCAGGGCGTTCTGCTCGGCGTGCAACGTGCGAATACACCGCCCGTCCTCCAGCAGACACCCGACCTCGGTGCAGTGTTTCTGACCCGGGGGCGAACCGTTATAGCCGGTACTGAGTATGCGTTTGTCGCGCACGATCACCGCGCCGACATGACGGCGCAGGCATGTCGCCCGCGTCGCCACCTCGAACGCGATCCGCATAAAATACTCGTCCCACGGCGGGCGTGTTTCCATAAGCTAATCTGCTACAACCGCAACCCCACCCTACCCCCAGAGCGGGAACTTGTCGCACAACGCCTTCACGTCGCGGCGCACGGCGGTCAACTCAACTTCGCTTTCTTTCGCTGTCAGGGCGCGGTCTATCAGTTGCGCGATCTGGCTCATCTCGCTTTCCGCCATGCCGCGTGTGGTCACGGCGGGGGTGCCCAACCGAATTCCCGATGTGACGAACGGTTTCGCGGTGTCGTAGGGGACCAGGTTCTTGTTGGTCGTGATCCCCGCTTCGTCGAGAACCAGTTGCGCCGTTTTGCCGGTGATCTTCTTCGGGCGCAGATCAATAAGCATCAGATGGTTGTCAGTGCCGCCCGCGACCAGCCGGTAGCCGAGCTCCGCCATCGCGTCGGCGAGCACGGATGCGTTCCTGCGGATCTGCGTTTGATACGCCTTGAACTCCGGGGTCTGTGCCTCTAAGAACGCGGTCGCTTTCGCCGCGATGACGTGCATCAGTGGACCGCCCTGCATTCCGGGGAATACGGCTTTATCAATCTCTTTGGCGCGCTCCTCGCGGCACATGATCATGCCACCCCGGGGTCCGCGCAGGGTTTTGTGCGTGGTCGTGGTGACATAGTCGGCATAGGGCACCGGCGAAGGGTGCTCACCCGCCGCGACCAGACCCGCAATATGCGACATATCCACCAGAAATGTCGCGCCTACTTCGTCGGCGATGTCGCGCATGATCTGCCAGTCAATGATGCGCGGATAGACTGTCGCGCCGCCTAAGATCAGCTTCGGCTTGTGTGCATGAGCAAGTTCGCGCATTCTGTCGTAGTCAATGTACTCGTTGTCCTGCCGGACGCCGTAATGGATGGCGTTGTACAGAAGCCCGGAAAAGTTGACCGGCGAACCGTGGGTCAGGTGCCCGCCCTGCGCGAGGTCGAGCGCGAGGAAGGTATCGCCCGGCTTCAAAACCGCGAAAAAAACCGCCATGTTCGCGTTCGCGCCGGAGTGCGGCTGAACATTGACGTGATCCGCGCCGAAAAGGGCTTTCGCGCGGTCAATGGCGAGCGTCTCGACGACGTCCACCCACTCGCACCCGCCGTAATACCGTTTGCCGGGATAGCCTTCGGCGTATTTGTTGGTAAGGGAGGAGCCCTGCGCTTCACGAATGGCGCGAGAAACGACGTTTTCAGAGGCGATCAGTTCTAATTTGTCGCTCTGCCGTTCGTCCTCGCCACGAATCGCGTCGAAGATCTCGGGGTCTACTTCGGCAAGCGGTGCGCTAAAATTGGGCGCGAACCGCCCGGGAAGGGTGGAGGCTTGCTGTGCTAAATCTTGTTCTAAAAGTGCCACGGGGAAATATCCTGTCTAAAATCGTTGTCGCTCTGATTGTAGCACGTGGCAGGAACGCGGGCAATGAAATTGACTACTTTAGTAGTTTTTCTTTGTCCTTCGCAGACGGTGCCGTTCGCGAAGGACAAAGAAAAAGAAAAGATTGAAACAGCGAGCACACGGGCATAGAAGATGCAGGATAAGATTATTGTTATACCGAACAATG
>JACMIS010000035.1 GCA_014381035.1 Armatimonadota bacterium | reverse complement strand
GGTGGAACTGGGCTGGCGCGGCAGGAGAAATACCCGACGGTTCCCGGACCGCAGCCCCCTACCCAACCGGTCCGAACGGTGCGGTGGCAACCAAACACGCGACCCTAGGTAATTTCCTGTTTGTTGACGGGCACGTTAAATCCATGAAACCTGCGTCTACCAACCCGCAGAAGGGGACACAGGCGGAAAAAGATGTGGCAAACATGTGGGATTCCCGCCGTAGATAAGTCTGGTGACCGAACAACACTACACGGCATGGAGGGGATGTTTCCCCTTCACGCCAACTTCGGGGAAGAAATATTATGAAACGATTGTTGTTTACGTTGTTGCTCGTGCCTGCGGGCTTGTCGTGCGTCACTCTATCAGTCGGTTGTGCGGAAAAGAAAGCAGAGATCACGGCGGAGAAGAAGAAGCAATTCGGCACCGCTAACCAACCGATGCCGCCGGAGGCGCGTGAGGCGATTATGAAGATGACCCAGAAAGGGCAGGAGCGACCCTCTGCGGCAGTTGCCGTCCCGGCAAAGCCGTAACAATCCGGCGATGCAAAGACTTGTACCGTGGAGAGATACATATACTGGCATTCCTCTCCACGGATTGTCTCCCGAATGCCCAAAAACGAAATACTCCTTAAGAGATACTCAAGACAACCAAATATTAAACGCCGCTCCAAAGCCCACTCTCCTGGCTGTTTGCGAATCTTCGTGATCACGAAGGGGGGCGGGTATAGTCTGGTTACTCCCTTGTGCAATGACACCCGTGCTGAGAAATTAAAAATAGCGAATGCGGTCCGCTGATTTTTATCTCGTCAGAATTCGTGCTAAGGTTGGCTGTTCCGTAGGCGACCGACATATACTGACTTTGCCCCCTCCAGCATTGATGGTAGCCCTTGCCTGACGATAGTCAAACACCCTGGTGGTGAGACTTCTGATACCCCGTCCTCCTATTAACCGTTCCGCCCCCCGCCGAGATGGCATTTGCAGCCACATACAGATGAGCCCGCGCAAAGTAATATCGGGTCCTCTTTTCACTGGTACGCTTAGAAACAATAAGAAGTTATTCCGCCCCCTATATGCTCGACCGTGAATCGTTGTAAAACGGCTGCCTAGACCACCCTATGAGACAAATCATAAAAAATTCAAAATGTTTCATGAAAATTATAACAGACATATAGACTTGGCACGGTTATTGCTAATATGATCAATCAGACAAATATATAATGCAGCCGTGTCCTTCACAGACGCGGTGTGGTGCCATCCATGAGATGAAAAATCAATAAGGGATGGAAGCAAAATTCTTGGCAGCTACCGAAACTGCCGACCTACAAGGAAGATAGGAAACAATGAACAAAAATTGTCAACGGAACGCCTTCACCCTGATCGAACTGTTAGTCGTCATCGCCATTATCGCTATCCTCGCTGCGATACTGTTCCCCGTATTTGCTCAGGCACGCGAGAAGGCACGGCAAGCCTCCTGTATGAGCAACATGAAACAGATCGGCTTGGCCGTGATCCAGTACACACAGGATTACGATGAGATCTTCCCCTGTGGATTGCAAAGTGGGTGGTGGCAAGCGAGCTGGGTGTGGCAGACCTACCCGTATATGAAAAGCATTGATGTTCTGCGATGTCCTTCAGACCCCGGCGGCGATCCGGTCTCAAACTATAGCTGGGCGGGTTTACGTACCTCGTATGTTTCCAACGGCTACATCCGCTGGAACGGGACCATTAACGAGGTTGCCGGTCCTATGGGTGTAACGATAGCGGAAAGTGCCCCGGCGGGGGACCACTGGCTTCTTGATGATGGTTTCACCGCGACAGCGAGCATAAACCGTCCTGCGGAATCTATCCTGGTAACCGAGCGGAATCATGTGTATCCCCTCGTTGAGCAAACCGTGGGAAACGCCTATAACTGGGGACCTGCCGTGATGATAACGAACAACCCCGGCTGGGAAGTGGGTGGGGATGGTACTCCTTTTGCGCCTCAATCGATCCCGGATGGTACCCGCGCCGCAACGAAGAATAAATTCGACCCGGCTGGTCCGAACGGTGCCGTTATGGCGGTGCACTCCGATTTCGCCAACTTTGCATTCGTGGATGGTCATGTCAAGGCGATGAAACCGGCTGCTACAAATCCGGACCCGAACAACAAGCCCGAATTGAACATGTGGAACGCGAAACGAAAATAATATCGCGGGCGACGGTTCAGGATGACGAGACAACACTCCATCCTGAACCGCTACGGGAAACGGCGCGTCCCTCAACAGATCGCGCCACTCCTGAAGGGAATGAATATCTATGGAAACAACAGATAATGGGACGCGAAGGAAACAATTTCTAACGGGTTCACTAATGGTATTGATCGGTGCAACATCCCTGATGACGGCGGGCTGCCCTGCGGCATCGGGTGACGCACCAAAGTTTACGGCGACGGAGAAGAAGGCGATGACTACGAAAACGGTCGCGCCGAGGGAAGCTAAAGCGGGGATAAACCTGTCAAAACCGACAGGTAAAGAAACCTCTCCCTGGTCCAATCCTCCGAAGTAACCGCTTCAAACGGGGACACCACGCCATCGGTGTCCCCGTTTTATTGTTTCGATCCGACCACTTCGGGATAAAAATAGTCCGTTACGAGACGATAAATCCTTACGCCCTCTGGCTACAAAACGGGAATGGTGGTATATTGTTATTGCACCATTACGTATCCGTTACGAATCTCTGACTTTCGGCAAGAATAAACTATGAGCAAAACCAAAGACAACAGTAAAAAAACGATGCGCGTGGCATTGAGCGCGATTGGCTCCTTCGCAATCGTTTCCAGCACGGCTTCGTTCTTGATGACGAATTACTCCGGAACGGATCTTTGGTCTCATTCACGCTCCAGTTTTACCGAGGCTGAAAAGAAAACAATGTTTCAAAGAAGCGGTCCCCCGCGAGAAGCCATAGAAGCGATGAGTAGAATGGCAAGTCCTCGAAGCGCGACACCAAATGCCAAAATAGTTTCCCCCTGGGCGAAACCGCAACCCTAATCACCGCCCGCTAAATAGTTTCAAAAATCGCGTCGCCGCATTCGCTGGCGACGCGATTTTTTTTGGTCGGATGAATGCCTATATCCACCGATGCCGCTGTGTAAGGCTGATTTGATACACGGCACCATCATATGCAATCGGTGAAACAGGAAGTTTCATGAAATATTGACAGGTGTTTCATGATGCGATATAACATGTTTCATGTCCAGTATCCGCGAGGTGGCGAAACATGCCGGCGTATCACCCGCAACGGTGTCCCGTGCCTTTGGAACACCGAGTTTAATCAACGAGCAGACAAAAAAGCGCGTTTTCGAGTCGGCGAGAACATTGGAGTACCGCCCACCGCGATTACGAACCACTTTGTCAAAGCCGCGAACGCGTGCCCACAGTCGGAAAGATGCGCTGTTACCGGATACAGTAGGCTTTCAATTTTTTACGCTGACCGAAAGTTCATTTGATACGCTGTCCGCCAACACGTTTTATGCCCCGGTTTTGTCGGGTGCACAGGCGGAAGCCTCCCTGTTGGGAATAAACGTGCTGGTGCATACAACCAGCCGCCACCGATTATTTCACGGATCGTCCCGAATGGTGCGGGATAGCCGTGTGGGAGGGACGCTTCTCGTTGGTGTGGCGGATCAGGAAGTATTGTCGGCGTTCAACGATCCGATCCAAGAGATTGTCCTCGTGGACCATCATCACGCGGATTGTCGTTTCGAGAGCATCATCTCGGATAGTTTCGGCGGCGCGCACACGGCGACGCGGCACCTGATCGGACTGGGTCACCGCAGGATCGGGTTCTTCCTCGGCGGGTTGCCGATGGGGACCTTCCAGTACCGCGAAAGCGGCTATCTGAGTGCGCTGTTTTCGGCAGGGATCACGCCGAACCCGGACTGGGTCATCGGCGCGTCGGAAAACGTCGCCCGGCTCCTCGCCGAACTGCGAACGGTGTTGACCTCCCCGGACCGCCCGACCGCGATCGTGGCGGCGAACGACCACAACGCGCTGATGGTGCTGCGTCTGTGCTCGGAGGTCGGGTTGCGGGTGCCGCGCGACCTGAGCGTGATCGGCTTCGACGACATCGAGTTCGCGTCGCACGCGTCGCCCGCGCTGACCACGGTGCGTGTGAACAAGGAGTTCATGGGGCGATACGCCGTCCGAAGGCTATGGGAGAGAATAGGACGTCGGGCAAACATTATAGAACGTGCAGAGGATATGCCGCCGATTTGCCATGTACTTCCGGTCACTTTGATCGTCCGCCAATCCTGTTGCCCACCGCAGTTGTAGTGGTGGTGAAACAAGCACCGTTTCACCATGCGAGTGAAACGGTCTCATCGAGAACGTACTCGGGCAGAAACTGCCCACAAGGAAGTCGAAACACAAGGAAGCAAAGACAATGAAAAACAATCGTCAACATCGTGGATTTACTCTGATCGAACTGTTAGTAGTCATCGCTATTATCGCCATTCTCGCCGCGATATTGTTCCCGGTATTCGCGCAAGCCCGCGAGAAAGCCCGCCAGACCAGTTGTCTCTCCAACGAGAAGCAACTCGAACTTGCGCTACTGCAATACGCCCAGGATTACGATGAAACGTTCCCTACTGGCGTTCAGAAGGACTGGTATGCGGTAACATGGCCGCTATTAGTCCAACCTTACGTTAAGTCCCTGGACGTATTTCGTTGCCCTTCTGACTCGGCGGGCGGAAACCCCATCGCCCCGCCGAACGCATGGATGGGTATCGCACTGTCTTACGCTACAAATGGGATCATACAGGACTTCGG
>JACMIS010000279.1 GCA_014381035.1 Armatimonadota bacterium | reverse complement strand
TCATGATTTAGACACAGACGATATCGACGATGATGCCACTCTGGATATGGAGATGGCGCTATTCGCGATGTCGGCGAGCGACGTCGGCGGTCCCCTTCAGGATATCGATCTATCTTCTTTGTCGGCGGAGGAGAAGCGCTCCCTGCTCGCCTACTTGCGGCACCGGTTTAACTTTGCTCCCGACCCGGAGGGACTTGCCGGTGGGGTGGATGTCGGGGAGGAACCTGCCTCCCCGCCCACGAATGGGAACAGCGTATGAGCTCACCCCGCTCCCAATTGCCTCCGCCCGCGCCGCCAGCGGCGAGTACCGCCCCGACCTGGGTTTTGCTCGTGCTGGTTCTGGCGGCGATCGGCGGCATCGGCTACTTCGCCTTCTACGACACCGGACGCGAGGCAGACGCGGGCAAACCGCCGAAGATCATTCCGATAACGTCGCCGTCCGCGGTCCCGGTCGTGACCCCGACGCCCGCGCGGTCGCCGTCAGAAACGCCGTAACGCGGCAATGCGACTCTGGACGATACAACCGCTTGCCGTCTGGCAAATCTTGGAGCGCGACGGTGTGTTTCACACCGACCCCGCGCAGTCCGAATTCGTAGATGATTACCCCGAAGGATACGACTGGATCGTCCGTCGTCTGCGACAACACGCAGGACCCGAACCGGAAGGTTGTAAGCTTCCTATATGGGCGTGGTATCGGTGGCAGGGCGCGGCGCGGGCGAAGCCAGACCTGAGAAAAGTCCGTCATGAATCTACCGGCGAATGGGTGCGGATCGAAGTCGAGATCGGCGAGGTAGACGTGCTGTTGTCCGACTTCGTCGCGTGGTACTACTGTATGTGCTACTGGTATTTGCCATCCTCTGAAGAGGATGGCCATCGCTTTGAAAAAGAACTGGAACGAAAAGGGCAGAACTTCTACCGGACGAAACCGCTCCCGGACCCGGCCTATCACGCCAGAATAGAGCAAAGTTGGGATCAGATTCTCGATCTCGAATGGTCAGGTCCTGACGGCAGCTATGTGAACGATATCAAATGGGTTCAAGCCGTTTTCTGGGAGTTGCGCCGCGAACAGGTCCGCGATGTGACGCATTTCCGGGGGGCGTGGCGTAAGAAAAAGTCGCGCACTGGAGATTGATACTCGTTTCGTTCTGGAATGTCCGCAGACAATCCCCAACTAATCCGCTACGCTTTGCGCAGAAGCTCCGTCAGCTTGATTGTTTTCCAGAACCGCTTGCCCAGCCCCGTATACATGTCTACCGACACCTCGCTCTTATTGTTTACGCGCACAATGCTGTACCCCGGTGCGTCGGCGTAGTCGTAATGGCGGATGAAGGGCGCTTCCACTTTCAGATAGTCGCGGCGCTCGTCAATCGTGGTCGGCGAAAAGTTCGGTTCGAGTCGCACCAGGTCCGGTCCGTACTCTTTGACGCTGGACACCAGATCCTTCGGCTTCGCTTCCGGTGACGAGAGGACGCTGATTACCGCCATTTGCACGAAAGATCCCTTTTCCGTTTGCCGAACCACGGTACCGTACTTGTGCAAATGCCCGCAGAAGACGATCGCCCGGTGTTCGCCTAGAAGGTTCAACAAGCGTGTGCGGGCCGCGGCTTCTGCTGGTTTGGCGAAAATGTGCCACGTCGACCGTGCGCCGTAAGGCACGACGGGCGGGTGAATAATGAAGAAAACTTGCTTCGCGTTCCCGCGCGCCGCTAACTGCTTTTCTAATCGGTCCAAACCTTTGCGCGCCGGATCGTCGTAGGCGTCGAAATAAACGAATAGCGAATCGCCCTGTCGGACCGTCAGTGCCGAGCCGTCTAAATCTTGCTTGGCTTGCTTAGCGAGGAACGGCATCAGAACCGCGTTGCACGCTTCGACCGAACCGGGACCGGTGACATCATGGTTGCCCTTGCAGAACAGGAACGGCGCCCCGATCTTCGCCGCCTCGACGAACGCGACCGCCTCCCGGCAGTGGCGTAGTGCCAGTTCCGGCGTCCCGGCTAGCCCCTCGACGAAATCGCCGATATGCACCGCGAACGGCACGGCGACTTTCTGCGCCGCGATCTGTTGCTTCACCTCCGCAAAAAGACCGGGTAGCACCTCGCGAGTGATACGACTGTAGTTTTCCACCTGCCGGATATCGTTCGGCTTTTCTTTTCGCAGCCACGCCATATCGTGGTGCTCCAATCGGTCGAAGTGCAGATCGCCGAGCAGAGGAAAGGCGAACTCCTTCGCTTCGGCGGCGTTCGCCACGGCGGGGAGTGCCGAGGCGACGAGTGTCGCCGCCCCGGTCGCCATCAGTTCCCGGCGGGTGATTTCGTTGTTCATGCGTTTCTCCTCGCGGACTACTTGTTCTCATCGTCTTCGATAGTAAACATATGCAAAACGCCGTTGCTGTTCGTTTTCGCCACGTCGCTGATCTTCGACCACTTCGCGTGCCCGTCGCAGTACACGAAGTTCGCGCCGCCGAAATGCCGCCCGACGAAGCGGGTCATCGGGGAGTTCAGACGACCGACATTCGGGAACTTCAGTGCGCCGGAATAGGGAGGTTGCGTTTCGATCTTTATTTCGTCCTTTTTCCCGCTGTAAGAGATGTAATATCCGCTTCCATCGCCGCCCAGAAGCGTGCTGGTCGGGACGGCAAATTCGGAGTATGGAACCCCTGATTCCCGGATCGGCGGGGTTGCTTTCTGTCCGTCAAGCGCGTCTGCGGAAGTGGCGGCAGAGGCGTACATGGAATTCATCGCGAAACTGACGTTCTCGCGGGCTTTGTTGTTAGCGCCGGGAGTAGGAATCTGTTGACTCGGCTTCCAGTCGTCGAAATCCTTCGATGGGCAGGAAGAAAAGAACTCCTCGCTTTTCGTGTATGGGAGCAGGGCGTCCATCCAGAAATACCGCTGGTCGCCGGAATTCGGACCGAACCAGATTTGCGGGGTGGTCTCGTCGTAGTCCTGGACATACTGCGCGAACGCCAGACCGACCTGCCGTAGCCCCGATCCGCACGCCGCCTGCCGCGCCTTTTCGCGCGCCTGGGCGAACACGGGAAACAGTATCGCAGCGAGAATGGCGATAATAGCTATAACGACGAGTAATTCAATCAGCGTAAAGGCTTTTCGGTTCATTTTTTAGGCTCCTCTTTATCGAGAATCGGGTGGAATTGGGCAGTGGTCGGCGTCGGTTTGCTTGCGATCGGCACCGTGATCAGTGTCCAGCCTTGCGGCTGCTTCCCGCGCGGCAGACCGAACGAGACCGGCGCGGATGTTTGGTACAGTGTTGCGCCGCGTGTGTAGGTGATCGGGTAGTGCAGATGCCCGGATAAGACGGCGCGCACCGACCTGTCGCCGTCCAGCAGTTTCAGGAGACGGGCGCGGGGTTCCGGCTCCAGGTTCCAGTAGTTGCCGCCGGGTTCGTCTTCGGTTTTCAGGTACGGGGGGTAGTGTAACAGCACAATGGTTGGTTTGGCGTCCCGGATCGCATTGCCCCCCAGCGAGCGATCCAGG
>JACMIS010000278.1 GCA_014381035.1 Armatimonadota bacterium | reverse complement strand
GCGCGACATCCGGGGCAACGACCTGCCCGCGACCGTTTCCGCGACGACGGACCGCCGCGCCGCCCTCGCCGACGCCGACTATGTGATCTGCACCATCCGCCAGGGTGGGCTTCGCGCCTTCGCGACCGACATTGACATCCCGCTCAAATATGGAATCGACCAGTGCGTCGGCGACACGATCTGCGCAGGCGGCATCATGTACGGTCAGCGCGGTATCGCGACTATTCTCGATTTCTGTAAGGACATCAAGGAACTTGCCAAGCCGAACGCCCTGTTTTTGAACTACGCGAACCCAATGGCGATGCTGACGTGGGCGGCGAACGAATACGGCGGCGTGAACACCGTCGGGCTGTGTCACGGCGTACAGGGGGCACAACACCAGATCACCTCCTGCGTCGAACACTGGGCGAAACGCGAAGGAATGATCTCCGGGGACGAAAAAGTCTCGCATAAAGAGATTGATTTCGTATTCAGCGGGATCAACCACCAGACCTGGTGCGTCAAGGCGACGTGGCGCGGGATAGACCTGATTCCGATGATGCTCGACTTATTCAAAGCGCACCCCAAATTCCCCGAAACCGAGAAGGTACGCATTGACGTGCTGAAGCGGTTCGGGCATTATTCCACCGAGTCCAACGGGCATCTGTCCGAGTACCTGCCATGGTACCGCAAGCGGCTCGACCAGATCAACAACTGGATTGATATGTCCACGTGGATCAATGGCGAAACGGGCGGCTACCTGCGCGTCTGCACCGAGGGGCGTAACTGGTTCGAAACCGATTTTCCGAACTGGATGACGCAAGAAGCACCACAGTTCACTCCCGATAAACGCTCCGAGGAGCATGGTTCCTATATCATCGAGGGGCTGGAAACCGGGCGCGTGTACCGGGGACACTTCAACATCGTCAACAAGGGACATATTCCGAACCTGCCGGACGGTTGCATCATCGAAATTCCCGGCTATGTGGACAAAAACGGATTGAATATGCCGGTGGTCGGCGAACTTCCGCTCGCGTGCGCCGCGACCTGCAACGTATCGATTCGCGTCCAGGAAATGTCGGTCAAAGCCGCCGTTACCGGGGACGCCTTGCTCCTCAAGCAAGCGATGCTCCATGATCCGCTCACCGGCGCGATCTGTGACCCGGAAGAAGTCTGGCAAATGACCGACGAAATGCTCGTCGCGGGCGAAGAATGGCTCCCGCAGTACGTGGCGTCCGGGGCAATCGATGCCGCGAAAGTATCGCTCGCCAAACACGAAGCGGACGGCACCCGCGTCAAAACAATGGACGGCTTCCAGGGCATGGCGCGTCTGCACACGAAAACCGTGGAGGAGATGGCAGCCGCCCAGGAAGAGGCCCGCGCGAACGCACAAGCCGCCGATAAAGGCAAGATGACTACCAACGCTTAAAATCGCTGTGGCAAGTGATCGGATTCGCTCCCATAAGCGGGGGTATAAGCCGATGACTTGCCACAGGGACTCGGGGCATGGGGTTCAACTACAGGGTGTACTCATGGGCAATGGGGCGGGTCAGGCGTGCTTTGGAACAATAATCCGAAAGAGATTTGATCAGGAAACATACGATGGGACTTTTGAAAACCGCACCGCAACACCGGATCATTTTGCGCTCCTCATGGGGCACCGTTAATATCGGGGACATCGCGCATACGCCCGGAGTTCTGCATTTGATAGAGCAACACCTGCCGGATACGGAGGTTCATCTCTGGCCCACGAGTGTCGGTAACGGTGTCGAGGAGATTCTGTGCAAACGATTTCCCCGCCTGAAGATCCTCAAAAGTGACGACGATATTAACACGGCGTTCAAGGAATGTGATTTCCTGCTGCATGGTTCGGGTCCCTCCTTGCTCGGTCACAAAGAGGTTGCTCGCTGGCGGACAGAAACCGGCGGAAAGCCTTACGGGATCTATGGGATCACGATGACCGCTGTCAATCCGAAAGAGGCGGAGTTGATCCGCGACGCGCGATTCGCCTTTTTTCGCGATTCGGTTTCGCTGAAATTGGTTCAGGACCGGGGGGTCGGTTGCCCGGTCATGGAATTCAGCCCGGACGCAGCGTTCGCTACCGATATTCGCAACGACG
>JACMIS010000277.1 GCA_014381035.1 Armatimonadota bacterium | reverse complement strand
GGTTGTAGACGCTTCGCGTCGCCGGGGGCGGACCATCCGCGCGGTAGCCATCCGTCACCGCTGACGCGAAGCGTCTACAGCCGAAGGCTTACACCGGAACCCCTTAGCGTCCGATTCAGCGATCCCCGCCCCCCGCGCGATAAAGACGACATGATAGCAATCTTTGATGTGGATTACCACTCGGACGGAACCGCAGTCGCGGCGTGCGTGACGGCGGACGATTGGGCGGATGCGGTGCCGACTGGTGAATATACGACGCATATAGCGGCAGTCGCGCCGTATGAACCGGGGCAGTTTTACAGGCGTGAATTGCCCTGTTTGCTCGCCGTTCTCCAAACACTTCCCGTACCGCCGACGGTCTGCGTCGTGGACGGGTATGTCTGGTTGGGCGATGAAAGCAAGCCGGGGTTGGGCGCACATTTGTTCAACGCGCTCGGCGGAACGGTCCCGGTCATCGGCGTAGCGAAAACGCGGTTCGCCGGGGCGGAGCCGGTTGCAGAAGTCGCGCACGGCGAGACGGCGACGACACGCCCGCTGTATGTTTCCGCGGTCGGTTTGTCGCTCGCGGACGCCGCCGAAAACGTCCGGCAGATGCACGGGGCGTTCCGCTTGCCGACACTGATCAAGCGGGTCGATTCGCTCTGCCGAGCCGGGTAATCGGGGATGCTACACGCCGAAAAGGAATACGGCTCTCCCTCAGCGAATATAGTTTCGCAATACTGAAACACCACCACAGCGAGGTTTTATTTAGATGAATATTGATTTACAAACGGCGGAAACGCTGGAAAAGTTGCACGATTTAGCGCACTGGCTCGGCGATCCCATCCGCGACTGCGCGATTCTGGCAGAGGGGAACGTTTCGGCGGCGGTCGGTGCGGACAAGAAAACGTTCTGGCTCAAGGCATCCGGTTCGTCGCTGGTTTCGATGCGCCCCGATGAGTTCGTGCTCATGGACACCGCGAAAGCCCTGTCTATCTGCGACTACGAAAATTTGGACGATGAAGGGATCACACGTGTTTTGACCGAAGCGAAAGCCGACCAGTCTTCCACACACCGACCGTCCACCGAAGCCGGTCTACACGCCGCCTGCTTGGTCGAGGGCGAAGCGGGCGCGGTCGGACACACGCACCCGGTCCCCTTTCTCCAGATTCTTTGCTCCGAGAAGGCGGAAGAAGCGTTAGCCGGTCGCCTGTTCCCGGATGAGATCGTGGTCTGCGGTCCCGCGCCATGCCTCGTCCCCTACGTGGACCCCGGTCCCCCGCTCGCCCGCGCCTCCCGCGAGGCGATCCGCCGCTACAAGGAGGAATGGGGCATCCCGCCGAAAGTGGTGCTCTTGCGCAATCACGGCTTGTTCGCGCTCGGAAAAGACGTGGAGGAAGTCAAACGGGTCACGGCAATGGCAACCAAGGTCGCCCGCGCCCTCGTCGGAACGTTCGCGATGGGCGGACCGCGCTTCCTCACCCCCGAAGCCGCCAACCGCATCCATACCCGCCCGGATGAGATCTACCGGCTCGATAAGTTGAACCAGTTGCAGTTGCGGTCGAAGTAGACTCGCTGTAGTGCCCCCTCCCCCTCCCCCGCTTCGCAGGAGAGGGGGAGGGGGCTGGGGGCAAATCTCCCTACGGCACGATACTCGGTCGGTGCGTGTCGATCAACCCGCGCGTGCCACCGTAGACGATGCTGTTCACCCGCTCGTCGTTGACGAACGACTGCGGGAACGGGAGCGGGACCGCACTCACTTCGTCTAGTCTCGTCATTTGCGCGTCGGACAGGTGGACCTCAGTCACGGCTAAGTTGTCAGCGAGCTGCGATGCTTTGCGCGAACCGATGATCGGAATGTTCACCCCGCCCTGCTTGCGCCCTTTTTCCAACAGCCACGCCAGCGCGACCTGTGCCGGGGAGACGCCGATCTCGCCCGCGACATCCACCACGGTCTGCGCGATGGCTAAGTTTTTGTCGCTCAGATAGCGCGACGCTTCGCCCTCCGCGAAGCGGGACTCCTGCCCGGCTTCACGCGGCTTATTGTACTTGCCGGTAAGCACGCCCTGCCCGAGCGGCGACCATGGCGTGACCGCGAGGTCGAACGCCCGCGCCATCGGAAGCAATTCCGCCTCGACGGTGCGCTCGATCAGCGAATATTCGATCTGTAGGGCGACGAACGGCGACCAGCCGCGCAGATCTGCCATCGTATTGGCTTGCGAGACGATCCACGCGGGCGCGTCGGAAATGCCGACGTACAGCACCTTACCCTGCCGGACTAAATCGTCCAGGGCACGCATCATTTCGTCTACCGGCGTCAGAAGGTCGTAGGCATGGACCCAGAGCAGGTCAATGTAAT
>JACMIS010000276.1 GCA_014381035.1 Armatimonadota bacterium | reverse complement strand
GTTCGGAGAATGTATAGACAGCAACGGCTTGAGCATTTCCGATCCACTACTGGCAGCCCACACATGGTGGTCCAACATTTTTGGACTGACGATGGTCCTGATCATCCAGGGGAACCTGCCCGACTTTTCCGCGCCAGACCGTGTCGTCGAGCAGACCATTCACACGCTGTGGGCGGGCTTCCAGGCGAACCCCGCCGTGCCGGAATAAGGCGTCGACCCGGACGCGATTTTTATACGCCTGGATATTTTGTTACCGCTGGTCACTTTTAGGGTAAAATTTCTGTAGCCTATGGTGTCGTTTGAAAGAAACCACAATGTCTATGAAAATCTTAGTCGCCGGTGCGACCGGCAATCTCGGTAAACGGATTGTCAGTTCATTGATCGCGCGAGGTGCGACGGTGGTAGCGTTAGGACGCGAGGGGACGGAACCCGGGAAGGTGCAAGCGTTGAAGCAACTTGGCGCGGAGGTTGTCCTGATAAACAT
Organism: Armatimonadota bacterium; assembly: GCA_014381035.1. Next base: position 1,248 of record JACMIS010000276.1, on the reverse strand, counting down.
GGCGAGTGTCGCCGAGATCAGTGGGGCTTGTGCTGGTGTTGCTTGTGTCGTCTCCGCGTTGCAAGGATTACGCGACGTGATCGTCGACACACAGTCGGTCCTGCTCGAAGCCTCCATCGCAGCGGGCGTCCCCCGGTTCATCCCCTCGGATTTTTCCACCGATTTTACCCGGTTGCCGGGCGGTGAGAATCGCAATTTCGACCTGCGGCGCGAGTTCCACGAGCGATTGGATGTCGCGCCCATCGCCGCGACGGCGATCTTCAATGGCGCGTTCGCCGAGATCCTGACGTACAACATTCCGCTGTTCGACTTCCAGAAAAAGGTCGTCGGATACTGGGAAAACCCCGATTGGTACCTCGACTTTACGACCATGGACGACACGGCGTCTTACACGGCTGCCGCCGCCCTCGACCTCGAAACGCCGTCCGCACTACGGATCGCGAGTTTCCAGGTCAGCCCGCGCGAACTGGCGGACTTCACGCGGGACGTAATGAAGACCCCTTTCGAACTGGTGCGTTTAGGAAACCTTGAGGACCTGCGGGCGCACAATAAGAGTGAACGCGCCGCGCACCCCGAAGGCGAGAACGAATTATTCGCTTCGTGGCAGCAGTCTCAATATATGCAGAGCATGTTCAGCACGCACCACGATTCCTTGGACAACAGCCGCTACCCCGATGTCACGTGGACCAGTTTGCGGGACGTGATGGCGAAGAACTCTCCGAATACGCGCGAAAGCGACGAAGGGTAAAACAACGATGACACCGAATGCTTTCGCCCAGAGCAACGCCGACGCTCCCGCCTACTGGACGGTGGACATCCTCTGGCTCGTTCTTGCCACCGGGTCAACGACGGACGGTCAGTATACGTTACTCGAACAACTCTGCCCGGAGGGTTCCGGTCCGCCGCCGCACACCCACACCCAGCGGGAAATGTTCTACATTCTCGACGGCGAGATCACCTTCCGGGTCGGCGAGGAAACGATCACCGCCAGTGCCGGGTCGTTCGTCACCGTGCCGCCCGGCGTCGCGCACAGTTTCCGCGTCGACACGGAAACGGCACGCGTCCTGAACTCCTACACGCCCGCAGGCTTCGAAAGAATCATCCTCGAAACAGGACGACCCGCAGAGTCACGCACACTCCCGCCAAGGGGGTTGCCGATGGCAGTAGACCGGGAGACAGTGCAGCGCATTTCGCAAGAAATCGGGATGGGATGGGTGGACGAACCCGACGTTCTGCGAACCGAAAAAG
>JACMIS010000275.1 GCA_014381035.1 Armatimonadota bacterium | reverse complement strand
CGTGGACGAGGAAACGTCGCCCAACGCCGTGGCGATAGATTACCCTCTGGACAAACGCTTCCCGGACGGGACTGTCTTGTTCGGGAAAAAACTGTTCGAACGCGAATACGCGAAAGGGCGGTTCGGGATTCCGACCACCATCGCGCACGAATTCGCGCACATCATGCAATACAAGCGCAAGTTCCCGGTGATGGCTACTAAATGGCAGGAGCTACACGCCGACTTCCTGGCGGGGTGGTTCACCGCACACCGGGCGCGGTTCTGGCCCGACAACTCCGACCCCAACATCTCGGCACGCACCGTGTATGAAAGCGGCGATTATCAGTTCAATAATCCGCAACACCACGGCACCAGAGAGGAGCGTTTCGCCGCGTTTCGCGCGGGCTACAAACTCAACCGGGAGGACATAGCAGATGCTTCGTTCGTTTACACGAAGGGTCTCGAATACATACAGTCGCGCGGTGCCCGGATCGAGCGGGCGAGACGGTCCGGATCCACAGGCGACCCGGATATCCCCTTCTACCGCAACCGCGCCCCTAAACCGTAACGACAGCTGGCATACAAGTTGCTTTATTTATGTTTCATTCTGAGCAATTTCGGGTATCGTGCTACTGAAAAAATATGACAATACCAACCCCAATCAACCTGATCCGCTCCACTCTCGCCCTAGTAGCACTATTAGCCACAACACCTGTGTTCGCCCAGTTAAACTATACTTTTGACGCAAACGCAGAAGGATGGCTCGCGGGTTCGCGCCCGAATGGCAGCGGAAACCCGTCCACCCCGCCGCTCAGTCCGTTGACACCCAATGGCAACGTGACTTTCAGCTACGTCGCGGCGGGCGGCAACCCTGGCGGACACGTGCGTGTTGCGGATACGGGCGGTGGCGATGCAATTCTGTATCGTAACTTCGCGGGTGGTACGAATTTGTCCTCACTATTGAATGCAACATTCCGGTTCGATGCCCGTCTCTTCTCCGGGACTACTTCGAACTACGGACCGTTCGGACGGGTACGTTTCTACACCAGTGACGGTGCTCTTCCCAACAGTAGCACGGATGATCAGGGGGCAGCGTTCGACATCGCTCCAGGAACCACGTCCCCTCTGAGTACCAGTTGGTCCACCTATTCGGCGGTCGTGAGTAATGCAAACTTTACGGTATTTTCGCCCTCGCCATTGACTCTGACTCAGGTACTGAGCAACGTTATCCGGATCGAGATAACGACCGAGTCTATACAGGGCTTCGATGAAACAGTCGGCGTTGATAATATCCGGTTCGCCGCGGTGCCCGAACCTGCTACCATCGCCTTGCTTGGCATGGGAATCGTCGGGATCATTACACTGCGCCGACGCCGACGTGCATGATGGCGTCCATTTTCCGCATAGAGTGGTCACGGGGAGTTATTTCCTCGTGACCATTTCGTTTTCTTGAAGACTCTTCATCCCCAAACACAAGATGAGTTGATACGCAAGCTGAACAGGTATGCTTTTTCTCTTCCGCCCATAGGAACACGCTCCGAACATTGCCGATACCTTGATAGCCATCTGCTTTCGCCATAAAATAAAGGCGGCGGTAACGTCCCCGCCACTATTTTTGGTCAAACGCCTGAAGGAGAAAATCCCGATGCCGCGAACGATTGCCCCATTGAATGCACCCGCGCCCGCCGACCTGCCCCGTTTGCGCTGGAACGCCGACCAGTACGAGAGTCTGTTTATGATGGGTTTGCTTCCGAGCGGGAAATATGAACTCATTGCAGGAGACGTGGTGGAAAAAATGCCGATCAAGGATAGTCATGCTTACATCGTCACATTACTATTCGCATTTTTCAGCCGGTTTTGTGCTTTCCCTTTGCTCCGTCCGGCATTCACATTGGCGATAAGCACGAATGATCTACCGGAACCGGATTTCGCCGTGCTGACAACGCCGACGCCCACGCGGACGGCATGCGGGTATCTACAACCGACTGACTTACAACTCGTCGTCGAAGTGTCTGACGCGACCTTGACGCGGGATCTAACGGCGAAGGCGACGCTCTATGCGGCGGCAGGCATAGGGGAATACTGGGTGATCGACGTCGTCGGGCGGTGTTTGCGCGTTCACGTCGGTCCAAACGCAGGCATCTACACGCGAGTGATCGAATACGCCGAAACTGATCTGGTTGCGCCAGGCTTTTCCCTGACAGACACCGTGCTTGTTTCCGCACTTCTACCGTAGTTCGAATGCCTCTTCTTTGATTGCCGCGCTTGATAGCCTCGCATTTTGCGCATAGAATGAGACGCGGGGAATAACTCCTCGCGTCTCATTCCGTTTCTTAAGGACTTTTCATACCGTGTCGTATAACACCCGCTCCCGAATCATCACCGAAGGCGTGCAACGCTCGCCCAATCGCGCCATGCTCCGCGCTGTCGGATTTTCCGACGCCGACTTCGTGAAGCCGATCATCGGCGTCGCGTCCGCGCACTCGACAATCACGCCGTGCAACATGGGGATCGCGCCGCTCGCCGCCCGCGCCGAGTCCGCGATTCGCGAAGCCGGGGGGATGCCGCAAACGTTCGGAACGATCACGGTTTCGGACGGGATTTCCATGGGAACCGAGGGGATGAAATACTCGCTCGTTTCCCGCGAGGTGATCGCCGACTCCATCGAGACCGCCGTGATGGCGCAGAGCATGGACGCAGTCCTGACCATCGGCGGTTGCGACAAGAACATGCCCGGTGCGATGATCGCGATTGCGCGAATGAACGTTCCCGCGATCTTCGTTTACGGCGGCACGATCAAGCCCGGTAAGTATCGCGGCAAGGATTTGACCATCGTTTCCGCGTTTGAGGCGGTCGGGGCATTCTCGCACGGCAAGATCGGCGAGGAAGAATTTCAAGGGGTCGAGAACCATTCCTGTCCCGGAGCAGGATCGTGCGGCGGGATGTATACCGCGAACACGATGTCGAGTGCGTTCGAAGCGATGGGCATGAGCCTTGCCTATTCGTCCACGATGGCGGCGGAGGATGCCGAGAAAGCGGAATCGGCGGCGGAGTCGGGTCGCGTTCTGGTCGAAGCGGTCAAGAACAACCTGCTTCCGCGCCAGATCATCACGCGTAAAAGCATCGAGAACGCCATCGCAACGATCATGGCGATTGGCGGTTCGACCAACGCCGTGTTGCACTTCCTCGCCATCGCGCACGCCGCCGAAGTCCCACTGACGATTGACGATTTCGAAACGATTCGATTGAAGGTACCCGTCCTCTGTGACCTGAAGCCGAGCGGCAAATACGTTGCCACCGACCTGCACGACGCCGGCGGTGTTCCGCAGGTGATGAAAATGCTCCTCGTCCACGGTCTGTTACACGGCGACTGCGTGACCATTACGGGGCAAACGATAGCCGAAGTATTAGCCGATGTTCCCGAAACACCACGCGCCGATCAAGACGTCATCCGTCCGTGGGAAAACCCGATGTACGCACAGGGACATCTGGCGATTCTGAAGGGCAACCTTTCTCCCGAGGGCGCGGTCGCTAAAATCACCGGCGTCAAGGAGCCGAAGATTACCGGACCCGCCCGCGTCTTCGAGTCGGAAGAAGAGTGTATGAACGCAATCCTCGCCGGTTCCATCAACGCCGGGGACGTGCTCGTGATCCGCTACGAGGGTCCCAAGGGCGGTCCAGGAATGCGCGAAATGCTCTCCCCCACATCGGCGATCATCGGTGCCGGTCTGGGCGATTCGGTCGGCTTGATCACCGATGGTCGTTTCAGCGGCGGTACGTACGGCTTGGTAGTGGGGCATGTGGCACCGGAAGCGGCGGTCGGTGGCACTATCGGCTTAGTCGAGGAGGGCGACAGCATCACGATTGACGCCGAAACCCTCACCCTCTCGCTGAACGTGGACGACGCGATCATCGCGACACGCCGCGCCGCCTGGGTTCCAAAGCCACCACGCTACACGCGGGGCGTACTCGCGAAGTACGCGAAACTGGTTTCCACGTCGTCACTCGGAGCGGTCACCGACTTAAACGTCTTCCCATAACAAAATCCGGCGGTACCAAATTCCGTTAGTCCCGGTGCCGCCGATGAAGGTTGTAATGATGCAAGACAAAAGAAACGTGGTCCTCCTTTCGGTGGTTGTTGCTCTCCTGATCCTATTCACAGTCGGCGGCATTTGGGGGACGATGGCTCTGACTCGCCGGTCTTCCGAGGCAAAGCAACGAGCGAGCGTCAACCAGTATGGTGTGCATCAACTGTCCGGTCCCGTGAAGCCGGGAGGACCGACATGGGGTTCCGGTGATCGCGCCGACCTGGAAACCGTCTACAACGGTTGGGGATCCAACGGACCGATAGATGACCCGAACACGTCACGCGCAGTGATTATCGGCGTCAGAAATAAGAGCGAGGTCACATGGCATAATGTGGAAGCACAGGTGGCTGTATTCGACAGTTCGGGGTCACTCCTGAAGACCGAGCCGTGCCCCTTCGGCGACCTCCGTTCTGGAGAGACCAAACAGCTGACTTTTGGACCTGTGGAAAAAAATGTCGGCATGTTCCGCCTGACAGGATACAAGGGCAACAGATGAACCGCGATACGACTTTTTGATACGATGACGCCGATATTTTTGGTGGTTACGTTATCCCCATTTCTGTAGAGGATGCCCTGAATTTGTCCGCGCAGAGGTGTGTTTTGGCGTTGTTTTTATGTCGGGTTGCAGCCACCGGGGAGTTGCTACACATCGAACGGCGACGCTCGGATTTCATTGAGAATATTCATGATGGTTCGCTTCTGGATTATCTGCTTAAGACGAACGATGAACAGATCAAACTCATCTACACTTCCGTGATGGGGATTGCGTTGTTGACCTTTACCATCACTGGTTTCTGGCTCCGGTACGGTCCGAAGCGACTCCGTACAACGAAAAGTCACCGTCACTCGGAAGTCTGAGAACGAAGCGTTTTTGCAAGATTGAACATGCTCCGTGCGCATGAGTACTCATCCGTGTTTCGATTCTAAAACGCGCCGCATTGCTTCTATTACGAGAGTGGCTTGCGCCGTCCAGAGCAACGTCCGTAGCCAGTTGGTCTGCACCAGAGCGCGGCAGGCACCCATATCGAAGCCGCTTCCCAGTTTCGCATGAAGCGGCACAGACACAAAAAACGTGATCGTCCAGGTGCCAACAACACATACCGCTCCCAGAAACCAGAACCAGCGCGGCAGTGCCGGAATGTTCGGGGGCGACGATGCGAGAACACATGCCGTGCCGAGTTGAAGCACCATCGGGAGCAGCACCACAAGGCTCATTTGTTGCGAGTGAAGCCGGTGGTACGTCGCCCAGCCATCTACACCGACTTTGTCAAACAAAAAGTAATGCACCAATTGTACAGTCCAGATCACTCCCGCCATATATAGTGATGTGGCAATGTTGGCGAGAAGCACGTACTGGTGCAAATTCTTCATAGTGATATATCAGGCATCTTGTAGGGAATCTTTCGTCAGGTAACGATCATAATTCACTTTCACTGCCGCATATGTTCCGGCGATGACTGCAAGCGCAAGGGACTGCCCTGACAAAAGATGTTTAGGTACTAGCAGATTGGAGGGGAAGTTCCTCTGCTTTGATGCTGTTTTGGAACTCTTTGGGCAGTGAGCAGAATGCGGTACAGCACGTGGAACTGCATTGGTCATGAGGTCGAGCAAGACCTTCTGTTGTTTCCTGACAATTGTAGGACATCATATGGCGTCT
>JACMIS010000274.1 GCA_014381035.1 Armatimonadota bacterium | reverse complement strand
GGGATGCGCCGCAGTTGTGCCCCCATCGCCGTTTCCAACTCCTCTAAGTACCGCTCCTGAACCCACTTTTGGTAAGCAGTATAGTCTTTCTGCTTGGTGCGCAGGTCGCTCGATACGACTTCGTACAAGGCGAGCATGACGCGGGCATAGGCGAGGCTGTCCTTGACCTGCGCGTCGAGCGAAACGCCGGGGCGCGACAGCTCGGTAGCGACCGAAAGGCGCAACCCGCCGCCGTCGGTCAGTGTCGCCGCACTCGGCTTGGCGTAACTTTGTGTGATTTCCATGATTAGATTCCGATCACTCCTTCGACGGTGATTCCCGCAATCGTTTCGCCGTCTGCTACCCGGCGTGCCAGTTCAGACAATGCCCAGTCGGCGTCGCGCGGCGTCCGTCCCCGCGCGACCGCGAGCAGGGTCGCCACATCGACGGACGGTTCCGCCGTCTGCCGCGCCTTGATCCGCTCCTTCGCGACGCGGGCGCGGTTCGTCGTGCGGAGCACTTCGCCGTCGAAAACCGGTGTCGCGGCGGGGCGGTCAATCATCGTGCTCAGCCGCGCGGCAACGAATGCCTGAATCTCCGGGGCGGGGTTCTCGAACAGCGCGGATAGGGTCCGGTCGGGATCGAGCGTGGCGAGCCGCCCTTCGACATATTCGATCCCCAGTCGGCGCACATCGCTGTCCGGGCTATCGCACAGCGCGAGCGCGTAGTCGAACTCCCGGTCGCCGCCCGGAGCCTCGGCGTCGAAGAACGACCGCCCGACCGCCACGCTCGGCGGCACCGCCGACTCCAACAGGCGCAGGGCGAACGGCATGTCCATCCCCAGTTCCGCGACGCGAACCAGCGCGGGCGTGCGCACTTCGGGGAGCGGATGGGTTGCGGCGTCGTACAGCAGAGACGAGTTCCGGGTAAACCGGTCCGCGTACCGCTCTACCCAGCGGGCTAAGAGCACACCGAACGCCGGTTCGCGAATCGCCAGCAGTCGCTCGTCGTCCACCGTGAGGAACGTCTCGGCGATCTCCGGGTCGCCCAAAAGCCGCCCTTCGAGACGCTCGGTATTGTCGTTATTCAACGCGTTTTCGGCGGCGAGCCAGACGCCGACCGTGCCGATCCCCTCGCGCAACTGCCGCAGCCAGACCGAGCGCAACGCCGCCCAGTGAGTGTCGGGTGACGCCGCGACCAGCCCGAGTACGACAGCAGCGGGTGCGGTCGCCGCCACATTGCCGAACGCTTCCGCCGACAGAAGCCCCGCCAGAAACGGACGATCCGCGATATGTTGGGCGAGTTCGGTGGCACCGACTCCGGCGCGTTCGAGCAGGCCGAGCGCGTACGGCGAAGCCATCGCCGTAGTCACAAAGGGGGTCACCTCCCGGCTTTGTAACAGGTCCGTCCAGATCTCCTGTAAAATTCCGTCTGCGGTCGCACTTGCCGCGAGCAGACGCCAGCCCATTTGTTGTACGGGCGTTTCGGCATGAAAAACAAGACCGAACGCCTGCCGTCGTTCCAGCGCGACTGTTTTCAACGCCTGAGCCAACGCTTGCAGAGTCGCTTCGCGTCGTTCCGGCTCCGCGACACGCGCGAGTTCAACGATCCAGGGAAGCAGAGAAGAGGGGGTAACGTGTCCTGCGCCCGCAACGATCAGCGATTGCAATTCGGGACGACCGGTGGCGAGTAGTGGTGCCACCATCGGCAGAAGGAGGTCCGTCTTCGCCGCGATTGCCCAGGAGAAATAACGGGCGAGTAAAAGCGCGACCACCGTCTTGCGTTTGGATAGGCTGGTTTGCGTCTGGTCGGCGGGAGGGACATGTGCCGCGAGGCGTTCCGCGAACGTTTCCGCCCATTTTTTGTTACCTGCCCACCCGCTCCCCTGCGTTTGTGTGAGCGTCTGCCGGATTGCCGCGCCCGATTTGAAAAACGCGTCGGCGGTGATCGTCGGTGGCAGGATTTCTCCGCCGAGTAGCCGTTTCGTGACCGACTTCACCGCGAGCGCGACCAGAAGCGGCTCGGTCGAGGCGAGCCATTGTTCGAGAACCGCGTCGGGCAGAGGCGGTAGCGCGTTCCCGGTCGCCCGCAACGCCCGCGCCGCGAACGTTTGCACCGGCGGCAACAGGTCCGGCGTTTGCAGGAGTCGACCGAGCAGATCGGGTCGGGTGTCCCACGCACCGGGGGCGCGTTCCTCGCGAGTACGCAGGGCGAGTCGGGACCGAACCTGTCCAGTCGCTATATAGCGTCCGCGCCCGTGCTTCGTCTGCCGGTACCGCGTACCCCCGCCAAACAGCACGTCTATCGTCGCCCAGTGCCGCGATGTATCGATGGTGGCGTCTTTGCCCGTCATCGCCAGAAGCAACTCAGTCGCGGTTTCGGCGTAAAGTGCCGGGTTTGTTTTCGCCAGTTGCCGCAAAAATCGCCGCCCGCGCCGCTTCATATACCCCATCGTTTCCCCGCTCGGCGCGTCGCTCACGGAGCGCGGCGTTTGCGGGCGGGTGAGCGAGATCAATCGGATTCTGCCGGAGGAAGTCGGGACGTAGGCGACATCGTCCGCGATAACGAACCCGGACGCCCGAACATCCTTGAGGGTTCCGGTACACACCGGGCGGGACGGGTCGCGGACATCCACCGTGTGCAACGTCCCGTCGGCATTCACATAGAGGTGCTGCCCGTCCGGTGAGAGCGTGATTTCGCCGACGTGACCCGGCAACGCGCAAAAGCCGACCGCGCGGGGGACGCGCGGGTCGGAGACCGCCACGATGCGAATCCCGTTCTCGCTCTTTATGCGCGACTGCACGCCGACATACGCGAACGAACCGCGCCGCGCGACAAACGCGGCGTTGCCTATTGGAAGACTCCCTACCACACGCGGGCTTCGGGGTTGCGAAACGTCCACGAAACGCAATCCGCCTTGGTCGGATGCATCTTTGCCGGAAGGGACGGAAACCGTGACAGTAGTGCCGTTGACCGCGATACTACTTTTGACTTCGTTGCCGAAACTGTTGGCAAGCC
>JACMIS010000273.1 GCA_014381035.1 Armatimonadota bacterium | reverse complement strand
TGTCCTACTTTTACAATCTTTTCGTCACAAACTCTTTGCTACAAACTGTCGAACGGTATCGAAACTAATCAAAACCCTGCGTCACGTTCGGGCGCCGTGCCCCCGCCCAGTGGTTGACATAGTACGAATCGTCGAGGCTACTTTCCTTCACCCCGCCCCGGCTGGAAGCGTGAATGAACTTACCGTTGCCCATGAAGATCCCCACATGCGAAACGCCACGCTTGTACGTGTTCTTGAAAAACACCAGATCGCCGGCGCGCATATCCGCCTTGTCCACCGGGGTTCCCTTGCGGTACTGCTCGGCGGCGGTTCGCGGCAGGTTCTCGCCCGACTGGCGCAAAACGTACCGGGTGAAGCTGGAGCAGTCGAATGCGCCGCGTCCACCGGGAGCACCCATGCGGTAGGGAACGCCGCGATAGGTCAGGGCGCGATTGACGATCCGGTCGCCGCGCTTGGAAGCGCGTACAATCGGAACGCGCACGGCGGGAGCGACGCCGCCTTTGATCGCCTTGCTTTTCGGGATCGGCGCGGACACCGCGATCATTTCCGGAGCGACCGTCATTTCGACCGCAGCCGTTGCCGCCGTCGCTGTCGGAGGGACCGACTCTTTTAACTCGGCAAGGGCGACGTGGGGAGCGTTCGCGGGCAGATCGGCGAGCAGTTGCGTCCCGACGCCCTCACGAAGGCTTGCCGTCTCGTATCCTTCGGTGACAATCGGTTCGACTTGCGCGTCCGGAGTCGCGACCGGTCGCGGCGTCGGCAGGGCGCGATAGATGCGTTGCGGCGCGACACGGGCGACCTGCACCGTCTTAACTACCGGTTTCGCCTTGACGGTGGGCTTCGCTTTCGCGACGACCATCGGTCGCATCACGGGCTTGCGGGCGGCGACAACCTTCTTCGTGGATTTTTTGATCGGGGTGGATTTCGCGGCGACAACGGTCTTGGCGCGTCGTACACGGCGGGGTGCGGGAGCGGCGACGGGATGTTGGGCGGCGAACGCTCCGGTGTCTTTGGTCTTCTTTTTGTTGATGGCGAGAAGATCGGCACGGACCCATCCCGTCTTTCCGGAAGCCAGTTTGAGTTTCGCCCAACCGTCACGCTTTTCCAGGACACGGGCGATGCGACCGGCACCTAAAAGTGCGGTGGCTTTGCTTGTTTTTCCCGGCGCGGCACGGAGGCGGACGGTTGTCGCACGCACCATCGCTTTACGGGACTTGGGTGCTTTGGCGTTTGCCACCGAGGGAGCGAGTAAACCGAGGGAGAAAACCGCGAGAGTCGCGTATACGGCGGCGGCGATTGCGCCACGGAGAGTGATAGTGCGCCGGGTGGAAACAGGGGGAACCACCTCGCCGCGATTATCGGCACGTAAAAATGTCAAAACTATTTCACTTCCTTTCACGATTCTTTTGCAAGGACCGGAGGATACGGTGATGAAACGGTTGTTTTTCCCGTTTAACCGGGACCGTAAACATCCTGAGTAGACGCGGTGCCGAAGTGTCAGCCCGAAATCGTCAGGGGCAGTATAATCCGTGATTTATAGTCGTGTCAAGCGTGGTGCGTGAAATAATTCACAAAATAGTGAAACTCCGGGGATTGTACGGGGACAAAAGGTGGTTGCGAAGGGCGTCGGGAGCGTGGCATAATGCGATTGCGCCGCTACCCGTTTGTACCTTTAGAAAGTATCGCGGCGAACTTTTTTGGAGGATGTTCCCTACCCATGCCCTATGTGATTGCCGAGCCTTGTATCGGTGTGAAAGATAAGTCCTGCGTCGCCGTCTGCCCGGTAGACTGTATCCACGGCACCGACGACGACACGCAACTCTTCATCAACCCGACCGAATGTATCGACTGCGGTCTGTGCGAACCGGAATGCCCGGTCGACGCCATCTTCATGGAAGACGAAGTGCCGGAGCAATGGAAAAACTTCATCCAACTCAACACCGATTATTTCAATAAGTAGAAGGTCGGGTGGTTGGGTGGTTAGGTATCTGCACATCGGCTCGGTTCTCAATCACCTGATCACCCATCCACTTGATGACCTCCTCCTATCCTCTTCACGCTTCCGTGCGGGTTCGTACCTATGAACTCGATTCGTTCGGGCATGTCAATAACGCCGAATACCTGCACTACCTGGAGGAAGCACGCTCCGAATTCCTGCGGCAGATGGGTTTGTCCTTCCACGATTTCGCGGCACATGGCGTTCAACTGGTGATCGTGGAAGCCAATCTGAAGTTCGTCTCGTCCGCGCGTTACGGCGACGAGATCCTGATTCAGGGACGGTGCCGGGATGTGCGCCCGGCGTCCGCGTGGATCGAGTATCTTCTGACGGAAAAGGCAACCGGGCGGGTGATCGTGACCGCCGAAACCAAAGGCGCGTTCCTCGACGCCGCGACACTCAAGCCCTGCCGCGCCCCAGAGCCGTTCCGCACCGCATTCAAGGCACACACCGGGGAAGAAACGCCGTGAACCCGCGTTCCTCGGATCTTTCGTGCCTAACCCGTTGCTTTGGGAGATAATTTTTTGCCGACGAAGGAAGCGAGTGCTTGCGACGGCTGTTCGGCGATCTTGAAGAAGACATAGGATACGACCAATGTTAGAATCACTTCGAGCAGCCAGAGCAGTTCCGAGGAAAGACCGCGATGGAGAAAGGTCAGGCTTTTGAAGAAGATGATTGCGGGGACGTGCATCAGGTACAGCGAATAACTCCAGATGCCACCGGCTTCCAGCAACGCATTCGGCTTGTGTTTGCGGAAGTGAATGATCTCCTGGGATAGCCAGAAGTAGGCGTAAATGCCGAAGAGATTCAGAGTCCACGGGAAGCCGACTCTCAAGCCGAACAAAGGGTGCCACAGCATCAGCGAGGTGACGGCACTCACCACCAGTACCGACAGACGCCACAGCCAGATAGAAATCCTCTGACGGGTTTCCGCAGTCAGGCTATCGGATCGCTCCGCCAGGACGCAACCCAGTAACCAGCACGGCAACCCGAGAAGCCAGGTCCAGGCAAGCCCCAGATCAATATAGTTGATCGCCTCCGGCTTTGTGGAAGCAAGTACGAAACCGATGAGAAACGACGCGATCACAATCGGTCGCCACCCGACCCTCCGCCGTAACGGTAGAAGAACGACGGGATAGATGATGTAGTAAGTGATCTCCGCGAAGATGCTCCATAAAACGGTATTCTGGATGCCTCCTTCCGGGATGCGATAACCAATCGGATACGAGAGCAGAAGCATCGCGAAAACAGGGAGCAGGATTCGGATCAGCCGCCGCGAATAAAAAGAGGTTAACTCGATGGGGCGGTTTGCCCGAAAGGGATAGTGGATACAGAACCCGGAGATCAGGAAGAAGATGATCACTGCCGCCGGGGCGTTGATCGCGCCCATGAAGAAACTGCGGACCAGCTTCTCGACAATATTATCGGGGTTCGGGAACGGTCCCCCCGTGTGTCCGAGGAACACCCACAGGGCACAAACAAATCGGATAGTGTCCAGTCCGTGAACTCTGTTATTCATCAGGCAATATAGTCCAGTAGCCATCTAATCATAGAAAGGGCTGGATTGCTTGCCTCCGTGAGTTCGTGATAATATTCTCAATGTCCCTGTCGGTATTCGGTGCCGCACCGGGAATGATGCGCCCGCAAAGCAAAAACCACGCACATGGAAACGCTGTCAGCAAATTCACTTCTTTCGTCCTACATACCGGTTCTTGTCATGGGACTGGTCGCCACCGGCGTGTCCGCCGCGCTGGTCTTCCTGTCGTATCTTTTAGGACCGCGACGACCGTCGCCACAGAAGGACGCGCCCTATGAGTGCGGGGTGACTCCAATTGGCTCGGCGCGGGAGCGGTTCCCGATCAAGTTTTATCTGGTCGCCATGCTGTTCATCATTTTCGACATCGAAACGGTGTTCCTGTACCCGTGGGCGGTGACCTACCGGAACAGTGGCGGCATGATGCTTTTCAATCTCGTCGAAATGATGGTCTTCGTTGCCATCCTCTTCGTCGGTTATTTTTATGTCTGGAAACGGGGTGCGTTCGAATGGGAGTAGGTTTTTCACAAAGCGAGACGGATCAAAGTTTTCTGACCGCGTCCATGAGCAAACTGGTCAACTGGTCGCGGCGTAACTCGCTGTGGCCCGCGACGTTCGGTCTCGCCTGTTGCGCGATTGAAATGATGGCGAGTACCGACTCGCGCTTCGACCTCGCCCGGTTCGGCTCGGAGGCGTTCCGCGCCTCGCCGCGCCAGGCGGACCTGATGATCGTTTCCGGGCGTGTCTGCAAGAAAATGGCTCCGGTGCTCCGACAGGTCTACGATCAAATGCCGGAACCGAAATGGGTGATCGCGATGGGCGACTGCGCCTCGAACGGCGGCGTTTTCAACAACTACGCCGTGGTGCAGGGCGTGGACCAGATCGTCCCGGTAGACATTTACGTCCCCGGTTGCCCGCCGTCCCCGGACGCCCTGATCTACGCGATCATGGAACTGCAAAAGAAGATCGACCACGAAACGTTCGAGAAATATGCCTGATCCGATACTGGCGTCGAGGAAACGTTATGACGACAAGAAAGTTGCTGTCTATAGCTCTCGCCTCCGTCGCTGCCGGAGGGGCGGTCTCGGTGTGCGGTGCGCAGGTGCCGTGTCGAAAGGTAGATCCCTGTACGCCGGAGCAAGCCCGCGCCTTCCAACGCGAAGTCGCGGAAAGGCGAGCGATACAGATGAACGCGGTCTTCGCGTTCGCCAAGTCGCTTGATCCTGCTTTTTCTAGGGCGATGAACGAGCCGGTCGTGAGCCTCGGCGACAATGGCGCGACGGGGCACGGGTTCCGTCCGCAGGATCTAACTGACAGGCAAATGAAGGCGTTCGTCCCGATGCTCAACGCGCTCGATCTTGGCGGACAGGACGGCAAGCAAATGGCGTGGACGGAAGCCGCCGCCATCAAACAACTGGATATGGTCCACGTGCGGTTTTGTGCCGTGGTGTCGGTCGAGGATGCACAGGCGAAATCGGAATCCGGTGTTATCTCGCTATTTGACTACGGTTCGGGCGCGGTCTTGCCATATCGCACGCCGGGAAAGCCCGATGCCGCGATCACGGGGCGTTTGGGGATACAGAAACCCGACAGGCTGGAATATTTGCGGCGGGCATCGGTGCTACTGAAACGCCATTCTTACCCGTTTGATGCGCCCATCCCGGAGTCGGCGTTCCTGCGCGAAGTCCGTGTGCCGTGGTCCTCCCTGTCTTCCGCGCAACAGGATTGGGTGAAACGGTCCGTCACCGCACAGATGGATCTGGGCGAAAAGTTCCGCTGGGAGAGGGCGCAGGTGTGGTTGTGGCGTAGCGTTACTTTTACGGGCGGTTACCACCCAGCGCCGGGCGGATCGAGCGGCTTTCAGAACTCTTTGTTGTAAAAAATTATGATAGACACCGATGTACGACTGGGGCTTTCCGGCTCCGACCTTGCCATTCGTGACCGCACGTTCCAGGCAGACGTGGCGCGGCTGGATGACTTTAACCTGAACCCGGACAATTCGCCGGAGTTCCGCGTGCTGGCGGACAGCGGCTACGCGAGCGAGATCGTCGGGGCGAAACGTTTCCGTGACGAAGATTTCATCGTGGTGCGTAAGGAACGGATCGTGGACATATTGACCGTTTTGCGCGACGACCCCGCGACCCGCTACGATCTCGTCTCCGACATTCTGGGCTTGGACTTGCTCGGCTTCGACCGCGAGCCACGCTTCGAGGTGATCTACTCCCTGTACTCCCTGACTCATCTGAAGCGCATCGTGATCAAGGCGCAGGTGGACGAGGATGACGCCACGATTGACACGGCGTCCGGCGTCTGGCTGGCGGCGGAATGGGCGGAGCGTGAAATATTCGACATGTTCGGCATCGCGTTTAATGGGCATAATGATCTTCGCCGTATCTTAATGCCCGATGACTGGGTGGGGCACCCCCTTCGTAAAGATTTTCCCTTAGGAGGAGAAGAAGTCGAATTCTCGCACAATGTGCGAGATAAATCTGAACCATTGACGACATAGCCCCGTCTGCAATATGATTGTTGCTACCATGAAAGAGCCACAGAAACGTACCTACGCGTCATTCGATATGTGGCGCGGACTTCTTGCTATCTGGGTTGTTTTGTTTCACTGCGTCAGCAATACGCAAAATGATTACGCCAATGTGATCCGTGGTAGTGGTTTCGTCGACTTTCTCCTGTGGAGCGGGCTACGTGTCCCGATGTTTTTCGTGATCAGCGGCTATTGCATGTCCGCCGCTGCCGCCAACCTGATCGACCGCGACCACACCGTCGGTCGCTTCGCGGTCGCCCGCATACGACGCATCTACCCCCCGCATCTTGCCGCATTGATGATCGGTTTCGGGGTCGCGGGTCTATTCTGGTTGGTCCAGCAACTCGGCTACATTCAGGACAACCCGACGGTAGCCTGGTTTACCAAGATAACGGCATGGGATATTGCAGTCAATGCCATGCTTCTGCAAGTTCCTCTGCGACTGCACAGCCTCAACGACGTGACCTGGACCCTGTGCTATGAGGTCGCCTTCTACGCCGTGATCGCGGTCGCGATATTCGCTTTTCGTAAGCAAGGTTGGCACTGGGTGCTGAAAGCATTGCACGTCGTCACCCTCCTTGCTCTTCTAACGACCGTGTTGGCACCGAAGTGGGTATTGTTTCCGTTTGACCACTGGATCGGTTTCGGGGAAGGGGTGTTGCTGTTCGATCTGCTCTGCGGGCGACCGTGGAAAGAGCGTAGCAGGAAAGGGAAGGCGTTATACGGA
>JACMIS010000272.1 GCA_014381035.1 Armatimonadota bacterium | reverse complement strand
TTCTTGCACCCTGGCGACGGTTTTTTGAAGCGTCTGGCGGTCGGTAACGCGGTCGGCACGGGTGAGTATGACGAGCCCGGCGCGGGATAGATGCGACGGCGGTTCGCGTAAAAGTCCACGGGGCAAAACAAAACCGTTGTCGAACGGACGGCGTGCGTCGAGCAACACGATGTCGAGATCCCGGTGCAGTTGCCAGTACTGCAAACCGTCATCCAGAAGGATCACCTCGGGCGCGAATCGTTCCACGGCGAGTTGCCCCGATTTTCGGCGGTCGCGGCAAACGATAATCGGCACGTCGGGTAAAAGCCCCGCAAGCAGAACCGGTTCGTCACCTGCTACAACCGGGGAAAGATGTTTGCCGTCCCCTTCGCTGACAATGACCGGGTCCTTTCCCCGCTCCGCGAGTCCCCCATGCCCCCGCGAAAGAATAACTACCCGCTTTCCTGCCTCCCGCAAGCATCCGGCGACAAACGCGGTGGCCGGAGTTTTCCCGGTCCCGCCCGACGACAGATT
The DNA here is from genome assembly GCA_014381035.1 of Armatimonadota bacterium. The sequence goes on along the minus strand of JACMIS010000272.1, from coordinate 9,103 downwards.
TCCGATGGACACCACCGGCACCGGCAGACGGTAGCGTTTGCGTAGCCCGAGGCGAAAGGGAGTCAGATAGGCTTCCAGACCGAACTGATGCAACCAGGCAAGCGGTGTTAACACGGCGCGGAGCAACACCGCGCCGACGCCGCTATCGCCGCCATGTAGAACGCCGTCCACGACCCACGTTTCGTTATGCCGTGCATCACTCACCGAAAGGGTTCTCCCGCACGCTGCTAATCAAATCCAGTGCTCGCGCCGTAACGCCCTGATTCCGCTCGATCAACGACCGGGACTTTGCCGCGAGCGTGGTTTTCTCCTCCGGTGAAAGGGTCAGTATCCGGTGAACCGTTTCGGCAAGTTCGTTGGCGTCCCGCACGAGAAAACCGACCCCTTCGGCTTGCGCCAGAGCGGCAATGTCACGCTGATTGTTCATGTGTGGACCGAACACGGCGGGAACTCCTTGCGCAAGCGGCTGAAACACACTTTGCCCGCCTCGCTGGACCAGGGACCCGCCCACAAACGCGACATCCGCGATGGCGTAGGCGCGGGCAAGTTCTCCGAAGGTGTCAAGAAGCCATATGTCGCCATGCCGTGTATTCGGCATGCCCCGTGGCGGCGGTGATTCAGAGCGGCGGCGCACGGTGAAATCTCCGCTCTCGGCAAGCCGCTTCGCTATAGCATCGGCGCGTTCTAAATGGCGCGGGGCGATGATTATTGACAGATTGTTATGCGCATGGACCAGATAGAGACGCATTACTGCCTCCATAATCAGGTCTTCTTCGTCCGGGTCGCTCGCTTCCGGCGCGTCACGGGTCGAGCCGCAAATAAACACATCGTTGCCGTCCGGTATCCCGAAATCGCGCCGCAACTCGGCGCGTTCGGCAGGCGAAAGCATCGTCGCCGATTCGTCGAACTTCGTGTTCCCGACCGTGTGTACCGTGCTTGGATTTGCTCCGACCACCATAGCGCGGCGGGCGTCTTCGGCGGATTGCATCGCCAGAACGTCCACGCAGCGGAGTGCGGAGGCAAGAAACCATTTTACGCCTGCGCCGCGCTTGAGTCCCTTGTCGGAAATACGCCCGTTGACAACGGCGACCGTCGCGCCGTGTTGTTTCGCCGCCGATAATAGGTTGGGCCAGATCTCCCATTCCATCAGTATCAAAAGGTCCGGGCGAATAGTTCGGACCGCATTCCGCACAGACAGGGGAAAATCGAGCGGGAAATAGACGACATGATCGGCGGGCGGCACCTTGCTTTGTGCCACTTCGCGCCCGCCCGTCGTGGTCACGGAAAGAACGATCATTGCGCCGGGGTGCCGTAAACGCAGTTCTTTGAGGACCGGTGTCGCCGCCATGACCTCGCCGACGCTGACCGCGTGTACCCAGAATCGCGGTCGGTGGGGGTCGCGGGCAAGGGATGGATCGTATCTGCCACAGCGTTCTGCGAGATGCGCGACCGACTCCTTGCCGCGAAAGATTCGATATCCATAAACGAGTAGCACGACGGGAAACAGAAGAAGCAGTAACAGATTATAAAAAAAGATTGCCAAACTTTGATAGTGTATCGCAACCGGTGAACACTTTACGCCGTTTACGTGTATAGATAATGATGCCCGAGATAACCGTACCACCCACTAACACACCGTCCGCCCCGCGCCCGTCACCATGGGCTATCGCCGCCGGACTGACTTCGCTCGCGCTGTTGTATGTCGTCAGCGGCGGCGGCTGGCTGATACTGCTTTTCGCGGTCGCGTTGCCCGCGGTGTATTTTACGAGTCAGCGGTTGGAAACGGACTCGTACCTGCGGTGGATACTGCGTATCGCAGTCATCGCACTGATTTACCAAGTGTCGCAGGGACAGGACGAATCGGGGTCATCGGCGGCACTCGCCGTCGGGGCGGTCGCCCTGAGAAGCATTTTCGGGCAGATCTATGCGGCGGAAATGGTGATCCAGGCGTGGCGACGGCGAGACGCGGGCGGTCATCAAAACACGCTCTCCGTGGTGCTGTTCTCCGCTCTGGTGTACCTGACCGCTTGTAATGTTTTCAACGAACAGCTTGTCGCCTTTCTGACGCCCCTGTATATGCTCTTCGTCGCATTCGCCCTGCGGGAGTGGCGTTCCCGGACTGCCCCCGCCACCGTTCCCGGTGCGCAAAAGCCCGATGCACGTCGCCGCGCCTTCACGGGCATACAACGCGTCGCGGCGATCCTGCTGACCCTCGGACTGGGCTTCGGCGCGACACGGGCAGTCACAACGTTCAAAGACAGTTTGAACGATCTGGGCAACCGACTGCTCTCGGACCAGCGCATGTTTGAGAACCTCGGCATGAGTGCGCAGCCGGAACTCGGCTCGGCATTCAACTTGCGTGGTGGCACGAACCGGATACTGCGCGTCAAGAATCTCGCCGGGGATGGACATTTGCGCGGGGCGACGTTTGTTGCCTACGAAAACGGGCGGTGGGGACCGGCACTGCGCCGTTATAATTTCAGTGTTGCGGACTCCGAGGCGTTGTCCCCGCTACGCCCGCTGTACGGCACCCAGATTTCGCGTAGCCGGGACGACATGACGATTACACGTCTCGTCCGAATGCCGCTCCTTTTCGCGCCGACGAATGCGGTTGGCTTAACCACCGGCGACGATCTGGACACGCGGGAACGGGTAGAATGGTCTATCGAGGCGGGCGGCGTAATGCGGAACCGTGCCAATCCGCCTTATGAATATATCGTCACCGTGGCGTCGGATGCGGTAGCGTATCAGGGTCCCCTCTGCCAGCCGATTATCGAGAAAAAAGACGAGACTCGGAAAAAGTTTCTGCAAGTGCCGGTGGAGAAAGGGGCGAATGGAAAGGTAAACAAGGATAGTGCCTACATGCGCACTCTTGCCACGCAAATCACGAAAGATGCTCCGACAGTCCCGAAAAAAATCGCCGCCGTCACCCAATACCTTCTGTCAAACCACAAATACTCCCTTTCGACGAAGATAGGTCCCGGCGATCCGGTAGCGGATTTTTTGCGCGAAAAGAAGGATGCCCACTGCGAATTTTTCGCCGCATCGGCAACGCTTCTGCTTCGCTATGCAGGCGTTCCGACGCGATATGTCACCGGGTATCTCGCGCACGAACCGGGACAGGAGGCGGGTGAAACGGTCGTTCGGCAGCGGGACGCACACGCCTGGTGCGAGGCTTGGGTAGACGGCTACGGCTGGATTTCCGTGGACGCCACCCCGGGCGGTGGTCGCCCGGATGAGATGGTACAGGAAAAAGTATCGCCGTTCCAGCGAATCAACGAATGGTTCCAGGATACGTTCCAGAAGGTAAAAGATCGACTTGCCGACATACCGCCCGCAGTTCTCAACATGATCGTCGTTGCCTCCGCGCTCTTGCCGCTCGGTATCTACATCATTTACGCACTGGCGAAAGCAAGACGGGCGAGAACACAGGTAGCAGGAACGCCGTTCGTGTACACCATGACGGACGAAGTGCTTGCCGATCTTTCCGCACGATTCGAGCGAGCGTTCGCAAAGGCAGGGCGACCACTCAAGCCAGAGAAAACCTACACAGAGCAACTCGCGATGACAGTGCAGGACGCTTTAGCCGAAACCGGACGGCAATTCGCCCGTTTATATGATGTGGCGCGGTTCGGCGGCAGACGCGACCGGGAAACATTCGACACCCTCACCGGACTTGTCGAACAAGTCGAGCGTGGCGCGGAAACTGCATCGAAAGAAAAGAAACGGTGACCGTGCCTATAGGTTACCGGAGTCAGTGGGTACCTACTAATTTAACAACCAACACGACGAAATTCGCGCGGTTCGCCGCACGCGGTATAACGTCCTGACCCGACCACGCTTTAGCAGACCATCAGGAAGAATAATATGACCTTGACAACCGAAGAAAAAGCGACCCGCAATGGAGCGGCATCACACAGCGACGCTCCCGTCCATCCGGGAGAGCCGGTACCAGCAAACTCACTGACCCATAGCATCCAACCGACAATACCGACGAATACCCCGTTGACACCGGAAGCGTTCAATCTGCTTACGGAGCGCATCACCGCCAATCTGGAACGCGTCATCAAGGGCAAAAGAGAAAGTATTCGCCTGCTTCTCATCGCGCTGCTCGCGGGGGGGCATGCATTGCTGGAAGACGTGCCGGGAACAGGAAAAACGACCCTCGCCAAATCGCTTGCCCGCTCCATCGAAGGAACCTTTCGGCGCATACAGTTCACGCCGGATCTGCTGCCCGCCGACATCACCGGCAGTAGCTACTACCGCCCGCAGGAAGGCTCGTTCGAGTTTCGCGAGGGGCCGGTATTCTCGAACATATTGCTCGCCGACGAAATCAACCGCACGTCGCCCCGCACTCAGTCCGCCTTGCTCGAAGTCATGGGCGAGAATCAGGTGACGGTGGAAGGGTTGCGGCGCGACCTGCCGCAACCCTTCTTTGTCGTGGCGACGCAGAATCCGTCGGAACACGCCGGTACCTATCCGCTTCCCGAGGCGCAACTCGACCGGTTCGCCCTGCGCATTACTCTGGGATACCCGGATCTGGAATCGGAAGTGGAAATCCTTTACAGCCAGAACATCCAGCACCCGTTCGACTCGCTGGAATCGGTGACGACCACCGAGAATCTGATCCGTCTACAGGAGACCGTAAAAACGGTACGCGTAGAACGAGCGGTCGCGGAATACATCGTTCGTCTTGTCGAAGGGACACGCGGCGATGGTCGGCTTCGCATGGGAATTTCTCCGCGTGGCTCGCTGATGCTGTATCGCACCTCCCAAGCCCGTGCCCTGTTTGAGGGACGCGATTACGTCACTCCCGACGATGTGCGCGCTATGGCAGTCCCGGTACTATCGCACCGGATCCAGATGGAAACGAAAGCAAAATACGGCGGTTTGCTCCCGGAGCACATCATCGAGGAATTGATGGCAAAAACGCCTGTGCCGCGCTGAAGGGTTTCTACCCTTCCCGTGTCTCCCCACTCGTATTGAGTTGAGGGGAGACGTTCTGATCTACCCTCTATGGCGCGAGACGCAGGGCGATCCCACTCCCGACGAACCATCGGATCGGAACACCCTGGGCGTCCGGCAGTACGAACATATATCGGAGATTCGTCGAGTTTTCGAACGCAGGACCGGCACGCGTAAATTGATGCGTCTTTCGGTCGAAGCGAAGGGGACCGTTACCAGTAGTGAGCCAGACGGCGTCCGGCTCCTGCGCATAGACACCCAGCCAGAAGGCGTCACTGCCCGTTTCCAGTTCGGGGGAGGCGGGGAAGTGCTCCCATCGGTCGCGGGGGACGTCGTAGCGCGAGAGAAGTGGAAGGCGGGTAGGATGTTGTTCGTCGCGACGGGTTCGTGCGACCCAGACGGACTTGCCCGGCTCGACCGCGTTCTCGCCGAGTGCCAGAAGGGGAACCAGGGATGGAGCACCCAATTCCGCGGAGACGCTACGCCAGCGACGGGTCTTCGCGTCCAGGCGGTACACCCCCCGATCCGTCGTCGCCCAGAGGGAACGACCGTCATGCTTCAGACCGTAGAGTTCCCCATCAGGACCGGGACCCAGCGGTCCGCCCGGATACCACATCTCGCGCCAGCGGAGTGCTTTCCGGTCGAGGCGTGCGATGACCGATGGTCCGGCGTAGTGCCCCGTGACGCCCGGAAAGAATTGAACCAGAAGCGAGTCTTGCGCACTAGTCAGTCTGGACGGCTGCATCCGCGGGTCGCCGCCGACGCCGAGCGGCAAACGTTCCCACCGCCAGACATGCGTCCGCCGGTCGAACGCAACAAGCCCCGACGCGGACGCGGCGAACAGGGTGTCGCCGAGAATCACGGTGGCGAGAATGGGACCCCGCTGCAAAGATTCCCGAGGGGTGGGTGATGCGACTCCCGATAAGGGGAAGCGGAGCGGGAAGAAAGTGGCCGGTGCCGCGTGACACTTCCAGGTGCGGTGCTTCCGGTCGAACTCCCACGCCACGCCGAGACCCTGATGGAACCAGAAACGGCGGCGGTCGGCAGACACAAAGGTCAGACCCCGTGCCTGCCGTTGCCAGACGGTCGTCGGCGCGGGAGTGGCAGAAACCGCGACCGGGTCGTCCGGCATCAGAACGACACGCTCCCACTGCCCGGTGGCTCCGGCGATGCGGAATATTGCGTCGCCGTCCGGGGTAGAGATAACCGCGTGGTAATAGTCGTCTTCCGCCCGCCAGACCGGTTGCCCCCCCTGGCTACTCCCGTACAGTTTCAGGGGCGGTAACCACTTGCCCACTTGTGCATCGTAGCCCAGCAGGCAATAATCGTATCTCCCGTTGTCACCGCGGAGCAGGTGGGAGCACCAGACGACGCCTCCCGTAGCGGCGAAGAAGGTGGTACCGGGGTCAATAGTCTGCGGTGCCGGATAGGGAGCGACGGGGACCACCACCGGGGTGTCTGCCTCCCCGTTGACCTGGAATAGGCGTGGGGCACCTGATACCAGGGGCGTCGAATCGGCAAGCCAGAGGCCGCCATCGGGGCGTATCCCGATCACTGTTAGCCGTCCCTGGATGACCTGGCGACGCCCCGGCGTGTCCAGACGTGCCACTGCCTGCGGTCCGGCAACCCAGACAGCACCGTCTGCCGTCGTGAGGAGGCGCGTATCGGGACCGAGCAGGTCCGCCGCTCCCCCGGAGGCATCCTCCCAGCGTTTCCGGGCGGGCGTAAAACGTTGCACCGACAGGTCCGTGGCGACGAGCAGTTTTCCATCCGGCGTGGAGGCGAGGCCGCGGATGGGAGGTAACGGGTTGCGTGGTGCCGGGGGCGGGGCGAACCGCTCCACCGCACTGCCGAGGGCGGCAGTACGGTTGAGGACACTACCATCCCCGCGCGTCTCGACACTCCACGTGTCGCCTTCCCCGATACGGATATTGGGTATATTCGCGCCGTCTCCCCACGACCATTGAGGGAGCGGCTGGGGCGGGCAGAACCAGGTGGGTAATGCCGTGAACGCGGCATGATGCGAGGCGGCGGGGAAGTTTTCCCTGACGCGTACGAGGTGTGCCGCCATCTCTATCGGTATGCCGCTCCAGTCTTCGGCCGTCCGACCGGGGGTACCCTCGAGCTGTTCCAGAGGTCTGCCCGGAGGGAAACCAGGCGAAACGGTAAGCATCACCTTCCACGTCCCGCGCACCGCGTCGAAGCGGAGAATTTGCGCTTCTATACGGTCGTTATCTTGATAGGTAACGGCGACCCAGACCTCGGTGCCGTCGTCCGTCGCGTGCAAAGCGACGGACTGTGGCGGGGAATCGGATTCGTCGGGAGCGGGTTGGGGTGCCGGTGCCATGGTCGCGACGCTACCGCCGGGTAGGACCCTGAAGAGGTTCCATCGGGAGGCAATCTGGCGTGATTCCTCTTCATCTCGGGGGGCGACGGCTTCGCCCCCCGCGTTCTCGTGTACCACGACCCAATAACCGGACTCCACCCGCGCAGGGCGGCTCGCCGGGGTCGCCGCGAGAATGGTTTGACTGCGAGCGGGAGGAGCCAGCATCGTTTCGTCCCGCGTAGTGCCCGCCGGCGGCAGACGCAACAGATGGAAGCCGGTGGGTGTGACGATACTCAGGTGCGTGTCGTCCAGAGAAACGAGCGACACGCTTAAAGGCGGACTATGGAAAAACTGGCTGCTGCCGAAAGTCGGCGAGCGAGCGGGAATCGGTAAATCCAGCCACACCGCGCCGTCCCATAGCAATAGCGGCGTATGATCTTCCCCTGGCAGGGCGACAGCAAGGTAGCGACCACTTGCCAGAAGTCCAGGACGATACAGGGATTCGTCGTCGCTACGGATCGGTAGTTCGAAAGTACGGATAGTCTGCCATCGCGCCCGTCCACTCTCAAGGTGGCACAGGTAATACGAGCAGCGGAAAGAATCGAGGGTTTTGCTGGCGAAGCACCACACGTCGCCGTTCCCTGCGGTAGCGATGGCAATGATGTTCTCTGTGGGCAAGCCACTGCCGCCCTGAGGCGTGTCGTGGCGGATGGTGTTTGTTTTTTCGTCCACGCACTTCACGCCGCTACCAGTGGCGATCCAGACTCGGTCGTCGCTTGCTCGCGCCCAGGCGTTGATATGGTTCACCTTTTCGCTATAAAGAGTCCATCGCTCGCCGCTCGGGGCGAGCGGGAGGGCGCGGCGTGCGTCACTGCCGTGAGGATACCTGGCAGGATCGATCTGTTCGGGCGTCGGGGGAGTGGCAGTGATTGGGTGAATGCAGGTTACGGGGGCGGTGGGGGCGGGATTCGGGGCAACAGGAGGGGCGGCATTCCCGTCACCAAGTAGAACGAGGGCGAAGGCTGACAGGAAGATGATGGCACTGTATAGCCGGTAGGATGACATGATTCGTTGGAGTCGGTGCGAACAGGAAGACTTCACCGTGCCGCCCCCGGTCAACATCGCTTGTAGGGATATGAAGGAGGGCGAAGCGTGGTGTGAAGCGTTCGCCTCTTCGCCTCCGGCTACTACAAGCGATCTGACGGACTAACCGGCGTAGATGACGCGGAGGGATTCTTCGAGCGTGGTCATGCCGAGCAGGATCTTTTCCATCGCGTCTTCTTTCATGGACTTCATGCCCGCTTCAACCGCCGCCTCGCGAATCGCGTACGCCGACGCGTGCGCGAGGATCAGTTCGCGGACTTTATCGGTCACGGGCATCAGTTCGTAGCAACCGACGCGACCTTTATATCCAGACCCCTTGCAAGCGTCGCAGCCACGCCCCCGGAAGAAGGTTACCTTCGAGCGGTCAATGTCATCCAGGTTCATCCCGAGACGCTTGATCGCGTCTTTCGGCGGTTCGTACGGCATCTTGCACTTCTCGCAGACACGACGCAGAAGCCGCTGGGCAAGAATCCCGACCGTCGCGGAGGCGATCAGGAACGGTTCGACCCCCATGTCCATCAGACGGGCGACGGCACCCGGCGCGTCGTTCGTGTGCAGGGTGGAGAAAACGAGGTGCCCGGTGAGTGCCGCTTCGATGGCGATCATTGCGGTTTCCTGATCGCGCATCTCCCCGACCATGATGATGTCTGGGTCCTGCCGGAGCATGGAGCGCAGACCGCTCGCGAACGTCATGCCCGCCTTTTTGTT
>JACMIS010000271.1 GCA_014381035.1 Armatimonadota bacterium | reverse complement strand
TTCCTTAGGACAGGGAGACAGATATGGGATCAGGTACCCATTGTCATGCCACCCCTTCCGGAAGACTTCCGCGTGACAGCATCCCGTAGTGCTAAAGTATCCACCCGCTCCTGTGCTGACCGAAAAGCGTACCGGACCCGGTTGAGCATGTCTTCGGCAGTCCGGTACGTGCGAAGGGCGTCGCAGTATGCCCTCCTGTAATACTGCAGATCCCCGGCCGCGTCGTCTAAGGGATCGCCGGTGCTCGGCGACCCATCCGGATCCATATAGGAAAGTGCTGACTGAGCACGAATGAGTGCATCTGCCGCCTCAACGTTTTCATGCCGCGTCTTCTCCGTACGAATCAAAGCGTCTTCGTAACGTCTCAGAGACTCTTCCTGGGTAACGGGGCAAGTGTTGCATTCCCCCTCGTGAGGGGGCTGTGAAGCGAACTCCATGCGGTTCGTTTGATTATTCATCAGTTTAAATTGCCTTGAGCTTTCGTCCGCTAAAGCCGCCCGAATGGGACGGGGAGCCGCGCGTGCCTGCGAAACATCGGATCCTCACAGGGGATGGATGGATGCCCTTCCAAACGTGGGCAATGGTGTGACGCTGTGACTACGTCATCACCCCTCGCCCGTGCAAAAGGCACGGATACCAGGGTCCGACTTATCGGTTGCAAGGCCGATGCCCCTGGTGCCCCCGGTGATGAGGGCGATCTTTCCGTCAAACTTTTTCATAGGTTTCTCTTTCTCCGGATGTATCCGGTGGTTGTTCGGTCCCTGGACATGAACTCCGGGGGCGGTTTGTCAGCAGAATTGCGGTCCCGCGACAACTCAAGCCGGGTTGAAGCGCGAGTATTGCAGGAAGCGGAAGTTTAGCGGGACGGCGCGGGGTGATTGGATGGCAGACAGTATTCGAAATTCCACCACCCGCTCCGCGCCCTGCCGATGTGCCGCAGCCTTCGGCTCCCACACCACCGTCGCCTGCCCCGTCAATTGCAGCGTGTCGCCGCTATCGAAATCGATGAACAACAGGCCGGCGTTCGGGTTCGACGTGATATTGCCCAGCGTATTGAACATCGTATTGCCGTCGTAGTCGGGCCACGCCAGGTTCGTCGCATCCCGCACGCTGACGAACCCTGGACTGCCGCCGCGGTGGGAGGCGTCCGCTTCCCCGCCCGGTCCGGCACTGGCGATGAAAAACGTGTCGGCCGCCGCGACCCATTCGCGCTGCTCGCGGCTGAGCACTTTGGCGCGGGTGATCCTATCACCCGCGCCGGGAGCGGGTATGAAAGGGACGCCCGGAATGACTTCACGCTTCTGGATGTGCTTGGGGCAGTTAAAATAGACTTCGCGGGTATGAACCAGCAGCTGTCCGTCCGGCTCTACCTCCGCCGCGCCGTTGATCCTCACCCGTTCGCGCGTCCCCAGGTCGATTGCAAGAATGCCCAATTCGAGGCGTGGCACGGGGTTATGAGGACCGGGCGCGAGCAGGGCGGACAGTGGATCGCCGCGGTGCGGGGTGGCACTGATACGCGTCGTCCGCTCGTCGACGGCGCGGGCGAAGCCGGGTTCCCCGGTCAGAGCGGACGCCCAGACGTTCCCCGCACGGTCGGAGCTACCCACGATCACCATCGGCTGTCGGGCGAGAAACGCCGCGGTCCCCGGTAGGAAAGCGTCATGGATGCCGTTGCCCGCACGCTTCGCCATTTCCCGGACGCCTGCCCGCGTCTGTGCCTCGATCTCGCCAGCATGATACACGGAACTCATATTAATTCTCCTCCGGACGGTCGCCCCTGTCCGCCGGCTTCACGGAAGCCGGCGGCGTGTCTGTTTCCAGTCCTTAATTCAACCTGCGCTAACCCGCAGTCGACGAACAACTTGCTCCCCGTTATGTAGCAGCCGCCGCCGATCACCAGGGCGGCTTTGTATTCAACCCTGCTCATTGCAATTTTCCTTGATGGTCTTGTTACCGGTCGCGCGTGAGTCTGGTGTGCGCTCCGGAATTGATTGGAGCAATTCCGGAGCGCACCGATGTTTCTTCTGCAAAGAACCTATAAATCGCCGGCGATGGTCAGACGCCCTTGAAGCCGGACATCATACATTGACATCAGAACGAGTCACGCGCACCCTGTGAGATTTTGGAGCCCTCCCGGTTGATCCCGTAGAATGGCGTGCTGAGCTCCCGGAAGAACTGCGCCCGGTCAGCCAGGACGCCCTTGCGAATCTTGTCGAACGCCTCGATGGGCAGACCGCCGGGGTTGGCATCCGTTTTCAACATGAGCGGCGGGATCGCACTTATCAGGACCGCTTTGACCACCCATTTCGTACCGTGGCGACCGATGTAGCGGGTGACTTCCCCCCCGCCCGTGGAGTGCCCGACGTGGATGGCGTCGCGCAGATCGAGTGCCTTGGTAAGGTCCGCGAGGTCGTCGGCGTAGGTGTCCATGTCGTTGCCGTCCGAGGGCTGGCCAGAGCGCCCGTGCCCCCGGCGGTCGTGGGCGATGCAGCGGTAGCCGTTCAAAGTCAGAAACACCATCAGGTCTTCCCAGACGTCCGCGTTCAGCGGCCAGCCATGACTGAAGACGAC
>JACMIS010000270.1 GCA_014381035.1 Armatimonadota bacterium | reverse complement strand
GCGGCGTGGGTGTACTACAAGAACGGCAAGTACGCCGAGGCGAAAAAGTATATCGATATCGCACTCAAGAAGATCACGCCGGACGCCGCCCGCCTGTATCACGCCGGGATGATCTACGCGAAAACCGATTCGCCTTTCGAAGCGCGGAACTATCTGGCGCGAGCCATCAATCGCAACCCGCACTTCTCGCCGGTCCATGCCCCGATTGCCGCTGCGAAGGTACAGGAACTGGGGAAAATCGCGTCTCAGGACGTGGTGGAAAAGGCGGCGCGGTAGCCGGATGAGCCGATTACTTCTGCTACTCGCCACGCTGTTTTGCGTTCTGCCGATGGCGTGGGCGCATGAGATTCCGTCGAGCCGCCTGGACATACGGGTCTCCGGAACGACCGTGACTGTTACTCTGGATGCGCCGGTCTCGGGTTGGGCGCACGATTTTGCAGGATTGACCGAGCAGAACGCGGTCGGGCGGCCACGCGAGATCGAAACCGTTGCCGCATCGCGCCTGTCGTTGGTCGCGGACGGGAAAACGCTCGCCGTTTCTTCCTACGGAGCGGCGCGATTGCTACCGGTGAACCGGGGCGAGACACCGCTACGAATATCGCTCTCCGCTCCCATCCCGGCAGACGCGAAAATACTCACCGTGCGCGGGCGATTATTCCCGACCGACCCGAAGCACCAGACCGTGCTGGTCGTGCGTGGGGCGGGGGGGCAACTCCTTCACGAAGCGATACTCACCCCGAGTGCGCCGGAAGCCGTTGTGAAATTGGGGAACGCTTCCGCGCAAGATCCGTTCGCCGTGTTCGTGCAATTCGTCCAGCAAGGCGTCTACCATATCGCCATCGGACCGGATCACGTCCTGTTCGTGGTCGCGCTCCTGCTGATGGGCGGCACTCTGATGCAACTGCTGAAAGTCGTCACCGCGTTCACGGTCGCGCACAGTATCACGCCGGTACTCGCCGCACTGGGAATCGTCAACCTGCCCGGCTCGTTCGTCGAACCCGTCATCGCCGCGAGCATCGTGTTCGTCGGTGTGCGTGTTCTGCAACGATCCTGGAAGCAGGAGGACGCGGAGAAGAAAAGCGAGGAGCGACTGCCGTATGCGTTCGGGTTCGGACTGATCCACGGATTCGGGTTCGCCGGTGCGCTGTCGGAACTCGAACTACCGCGTCACGCCCTCGCCCTGTCACTCTTCGGATTCAATGTCGGAGTCGAGATCGGTCAGGCGGTACTAGTGCTTTGTATCGCGCCGGTCCTCGCCGCCCTACACCGGAAATATCCGGTGATCGCGCACCGACTGGTGCTGATTGTCGCCGGTATTGTCATCGCCGCCGGAGCTTACTGGTTTGGCGAACGGATCGCGGGCTGAAGTCCATAGAAAGAACAAGGAAAATTCCCATGAAACAACGTGCCTTTACTTCGGCGAAATCCGCCCGAAGCGGATTTACGCTGATCGAACTGCTTGTCGTTATAGCGATAATAGCCATCCTCGCCGCCATACTTTTTCCGGTGTTCGGTTCCGCCCGCGAGAAAGCCCGGCAGACCACCTGCCTTTCCAATATGCGGCAGATCGCCACCGGTGCGCGGATGTACATGACCGACTACGACGGCAAGATGTTCGAGCATCACGCCGGATGGGTCCTCGACGACGGCACGCAGGTCCCGGCATTGCCCCCCGACGTTTCCGGGTGCGTTGGCGGCGGTACCGGGGCGAGCGAAGCGGAGCGACCGTGGATCATTCTGTTCATGCCGTATCTCAAGAACCGTGAACTCGGTTTTTGCCCGTCGGATACCTCCCCGCGCTCGGAAAAGTTGACGATGACGCTCGCGGATTTCAACGGGGCGATTAACGACGTGGGCGAGGCACTGCCCCCGGACTCGGAACTCGGGATCGCGGAAGCGGAGTTTCGCACCACGACCTCGTACCTGCTCAACTCGATCTATTCGCACCGCTCGTGCCGGTACGCCCTCGATGGGGTGTTGACCGACTTCGCGACCGAATCCGAGATAAACCGGCTTAAAGACCCGAATGTGATCATGTTCAGCGAACGCAACTCGGACGCGCTGGGTGCCGCGGACAATACCGAGTACGGGTCGGTGATCCAGGACGATTACGACGCCTGGGTCGGGGAAGCCGCTCTCGTGCAATGGGGTGCCTCGGCGGGCAAATATGCGAACGAGGGATGGATCCGCTACAACCGTCACAGTCAGGGGGGTAACTACATCTACGACGACGGACACGTCAAATGGCTGCGCTGGGGTCGCGCCCGACTCGATCAGTATCCCGATCACGTCGTGCGGTTCCCCCTCGCGAACCCGCCCCAGTAAAAAATATCCACCCGAACGTAAAAACCCTGTAAGAAATCCGCCCGCGCTCTCGTTACTCCCGGTGAAGGAGCAACAATCATGCTTTCGGTAGTGGAATCGTCCGCGATATTCGGCGTGGACGCGTACGGGGTGCGGGTAGAAGTCAATGTCGCCTATACGGCGGTCATGCCGGGATTTACCATCGTCGGCTTGCCGGACGCGGCGGTCAACGAAGCGCGGGAACGGGTCCGCGCCGCGATCAAAAACAGCGGGCTGATGTTCCCCGGCGACAAGCGACTGACGGTCAATCTCGCCCCCGCCGACACGAAAAAAGCCGGTCCAGCATTTGATCTGCCGATTGCGGTCGGGCTTCTGCTGGCGACCAGCCAGATCGCGGAAGAAAACGCCGCCGGTTGCCTCTTCATCGGGGAACTATCGCTCGACGGTTCGGTGCGGCCGGTCACGGGCGTATTGCCGATGGCGGTTTGGGCGAAAAAGAACGGCTACCGGCGGTTCGTCGTGCCGTCCGCGAACACCGGCGAGGCGGCGATTGTCGGCGACATAGACGTGTATCCCGTGGACACCCTGACCGACGTGTTATTGCTTCTTGCCGACTGGGGAAGCGCGAACCCGGTGCGTATGAACCCTGCCGAAGCCCTTTCACGCCATGTCCATAGCGAATGGGATTTCGCCGACGTGAAAGGGCAATCCCATGTCAAGCGGGCACTGGAAGTCGCGGCGGCGGGCGGGCACAACGTGTTGCTTGTCGGCTCGCCCGGCTCCGGTAAAACCATGCTCGCCCGACGACTGCCGACGATCCTGCCCCCGATGACGGTAGAGGAAGCGTTAGAGGCGACAAAATTATACAGTATCACCGGCTTGCTCCCGAGCGGCACCGCGCTGATCGCCGAACGCCCGTTCCGCTCCCCGCATCACACCATCTCCAACGCCGGATTGACCGGAGGCGGCTCATATCCGCGCCCCGGCGAAGTTTCACTGGCGCACAACGGGGTTTTGTTTCTGGACGAATTACCGGAGTTCAATCGCGACGTTCTGGAAGTCATGCGGCAACCCTTGGAAGACGGACACGTCACCATTGCCCGCGCCGCCGCCAGTCTGACCTATCCCGCCCGGTTTATGTTGTGCGGCGCGTTGAATCCGTGTCCTTGTGGCTATTTCGGCGATTCTCTCCGCCAATGCACCTGTAAGCCGGAATCAGTGAAGAAATATCTGAACAAACTCTCGGGACCCCTCCTCGACCGGATTGACATTCACATCGAAGTCCCGCGCCTGCGCCACGACGAACTGATCGCGCCGCCCGCAGGCGAACGCTCCGCCGCGATCCGCGAGCGCGTCCTCGTCGCGCGGGAGAAACAAGCCGCTCGCTTTCAACACGAGGATACGTCGCGCAAGATCTACTGCAACGCGCACATGGGCGCACGGCAGATGCAGAAGCACTGTCCCGTGACCGCCGACGCCAAATCGCTGCTCTGTGCGGCGATCACGCAGATGAGCCTGTCCGCCCGCGCGTACGACCGCATCCTGAAACTCGCCCGCACGATCTCGGACCTCGCCGGGGAGGAGACCATCGGCATCGCGCACGTCGCCGAGGCGGTGCAGTATCGCGCCCTCGACCGCAAGTTCTGGGGAGGGTAAGGTAAAATAGTAACGAACCAGGAGGATGCCGTATGAACATCGTGTTGGAACCCGATATTGAGCAGTGGGTTGGTCAGGAAGCGCAACGCTTCGGGATCGCCCCCGAAGCGTTCGTCGCGCAACGTCTACGTGACCAGCGTAATCTTGTACGCCAACTCGCGACACTCCCCGACGAGGAGGGCGATCTTCTCGCTCGCATCAACCACGGATTGCCCACGGATTTTTGGACCCGGTACCACGAACTGGTCGCCAAACGGCAGGCGCAAACGCTGACCGACGAAGAGCAAGCGGAACTGATCCTTCTTTCTGACCGGGTCGAGCAAAAGAACGCCGAACGTGCGCCCTATCTGATCGCCCTGGCGCGACTGCGGGGAGTTTCGTTGCCGGAATTAGTGCGACAACTGGGTCTGCACCCGGTGTCCGTAACGGCATGACCGAATCGGACCGCCGGTTTGTCGCCGACCTCGGCCAGGTTAATGGGCGTTCCCAGACTCTTGGTAATGACAAACTCCATCTGGTTGAAGATCGCGCCAAATGATGTCGCACCATTGAATATCCCCAGCCGAGCTGAATCCGGCCTCATCGTTACCGAACACCAAGCTAACTTGATTAATGGGCACCATGAAGTTCATGATCAGGAACGAAGTGTCGTCATTCCCAACCAGCAAACCGTTGCCCATAGCCTCTGGGCCGCTATAGTATGGATAGGTTCGCACCGCTGGAATCCGTAGAGGACACCAGCGACGGTTGGACGCTCTGGCAACCATTAGCCCGTGCTCCTAATAACATCCGAGTTGAATTTAATGACAAATGGTCTGAGTCAAAGCGCACCTTGTGTTCAGGAGCACAAGGGCGCATACAACGAGGAGCGCCCCACATCGCTCAGATACGTGACTCCCGCCGCATTCATCGCACCTTTTGAACCGCCGGTAACAGTAATCCGATGAGAACGGCGATTATAGCAATGACGACGAGTCCGGCACCGGAGAACACCGTGTCGCCAATCCGGATAGCGACGGCTGTGGCATCGTCCTTGGTCTCCATCGCCATCCGCACCGGCTGCCCGACGTTGGCAGGGTCGGCCGCGCGCGTCACCACGCCGTCCAGAAGGAAGCGGTCCTCCCCGCCGGGCCGACGCTCGCGGTGGACGGACTGGACGGCGAAGTGCAGGTTCCTGTCAGGGAAGAGCGGGTCCGTCGCCGTGCCGAAGCCCTGCCCCGTCTCCAGGTTCACCCGCAGGTC
>JACMIS010000269.1 GCA_014381035.1 Armatimonadota bacterium | reverse complement strand
GCTTTTTCGGGTCGGAGTCGCGCAGACGATACGGGTGTATGCCACGCGCCACGCGTTCTTTTCCGGTCGGCTCGGAAAAATCCCAGAACGAGATCAGATCAGGAAAGTTTTCGGGGCTTATCGTCATACTATGATTCCTCGTTCCGTCATGGATGGTCTATCACTGCTACGTAGGGCATTATGGGAAGATCAACGCGGCGAACGCAAGGCATTGAGAATCATTTTTTAAAACATGGTTAAGCGACCATTCACAGGTTATAATCAAGGCATCAATGCTCCGCAAGACCCGGCGGGCAACGGGCCGACACCTGAGTCGTCGCCGCCAGCGAGGCATGGCGGACTCAGCGTATGCCGACACGCCGGATCGTGGCGATCTACCGAGGATGAATAAGCGATGATCAACGTAGCCCAAACCGGTGCTTCGGTCCGTGCGAACGCCAACGGCACCCAAGAAGTGCGATTCGGTATCTACCTGCCCGGTATCACCTTCAACAAAGGATATCGGCTCAAGGTTCGTGTCATTCATGAGGCGGATCAATTCATCCGGGGAATAGAGCCGGTGGATTTCTGGATGAACTGGCAGAACGGTTCTTCCTTCGACTTTTGGGAAACCGTTATTGTGCTTTCCGTGCCGCCCGCGCCTGCGGGCGGCAATCCCGGTCACTTCGGTCAGCCCGGTCGATACCTGTACCGTTATCAACTCCTGCGGGGGAATCGCGAGGTGACATCATGGTTCGCGGACCCCTTCGGGCGGGACACCGGTCTCGGTACCCTTTCCGCCTTTGCCGCCGGATTGCCCGCCCCGCCGTTTCCGTGGACGGACGCCAATTTCCGTGTCCCCGATGTGGACGCGATGGTCGTCTACGAGATGAACGTGCGCGAGTTTAACCGGGATTTCTCGGGCGTCATCCTGCAACTGGATTACCTTCTCGAACTGGGTGTGAACGTGCTGGAACTGATGCCAGTGACGAACGTGAAGGAGGATGTCGAATGGGGCTACACCCCGCTCGGCTATTTCACCCCGGACGAGCGGTTGGGGGGACCGCTCGGCATGAAGCGTCTCGTGGATGCGTGCCACGCCAAAGGCATCGCCGTCGTTGTGGATGCCGTTTATGCACACGCCCATCCCGAATTCGCTTATAACTGCGTGTATGACAACGCGGGCGAATCCAACCCGATGATGGGCTACTTCGCGGGAGAGTTCTTCGCGAGCCAACCCGGCACCGATTACCGGAAACAGTTTACCCGCGACTACTTTTTCGAGGTGAACCGCTACTGGCTGGAAGAGTACCACGTGGACGGGTTTCGGTATGATTACGTGCCGGGTATGTGGGATGGTCCGAGTGGGCAGGGCTATGCGGATCTCGTCTACCGTACGTACCAGCATGTCAAGGCACAAGCACCGGCCCGATTCCAGGGGGCTGCCGGCGGTTACAGCAGAATCATACAGTGCGCCGAACATTTGCCGGACCCGAAAGGCGTTATTTCCACGACATTCTCGAACTCCTGCTGGCAAAACGGTCTTCTCGACCGTGCCCGCGACATGGCGAAATGGAACTATGTGAGCGCGAATCTCGCTCACCTTCTCGACCCCGAGTTTCTCGGGTACGCCACGGAGTATCGCAACCCGGCGTCGGGGGACTCGTTCCCGGTCGCCCCCTTCCAGTATATCGAGTCGCATGACCACAAACGCTTCATAAATGTGCTTGGCGAACTCGGCGTCGCGGACATCGCGGGTCAACGTTATGGCGACCGCACTCTTTTCTACAAAATGCAACCCTACGTCATCGCGCTGTATACCGGGAAAGGCATCCCGATGCTCTGGCAGGGTCAGGAGTTCGGAGAGAATTGGGGAATGCCGGATTCCGGACTGGGGCGGAACCTGTTCGAAAGACCGCTCCATTGGGAATATTTTTATGACGCGGCGGGGAAAGCACTCGTGCGACTCCATCGCACTCTGGGGACACTGCGGCAATCACACCCGGCACTCGGCAGTCGTGGCTATTTTTATTATTTCAACAGTGGGGAACACCTGCAAAAGGGCGTGATCGCCTTCCGGCGCGAAGCGACCCTGCCCAACGGACAGACGGAGCGGGTGATCGTACTTCTCAACTTTTCCGACCAGAACGCCGAAGTGTGGGTGCCTTTTCCAGTAGCGGGGCAGTGGTCGGAGCGAATCGACGGCACTCAGCCGGTGGTGAACGCGGCGCAGACAGACCACTGGTTGCCGGTCACCGTCCCGTCGAATTACGGATCCATCTATATGATGTGACCCGGCCGACCGTCGTGGAGTCTACCCACAGAAGAAACGACGAAAAGCGGAGCGGGTATGAAGAAGACGCCCTCATGCCCGCTCTTATCATGCGCCCGATATTTCACTTTAGTGGGATTGATGCCGTTTGCACACAAATGCCGGGGCAAATCCGAGCAGGGCGAGTGCCATCAGTCCCAAAGTCCCCGGTTCCGGCACACTCACAGCGGCGACGTTGAAGCGCAGATCCAGGAAAACAGGCAAATGTCCACCGTTCGTCGCCGTGTTACGAAGCGATGTGGCGATAGAGTTGCCTACCATCGCATTGCTCGTGGTATTAAGAACGGCGTTGAAACTGCTCCCATCGTTGCCCCATGCCCGATACGAATGGTTCAGATCGTTCCATGTCGTGGTGCTATACGGGGTGCCGAAACTGCCCAGATAGTCCAACCCCACGCCATCGCCGAGATTCCCCGATGTCAGCAACACATCGAAGCGGTCATCCATTCCCCCGGTATTGGTTCCCGCACCTGGTGCCTGCGTATGGACAAACCGAAAGGCGTTGTTAT
>JACMIS010000268.1 GCA_014381035.1 Armatimonadota bacterium | reverse complement strand
GAAAGTTGTCGGTGTCGTTAAACTCGCGATCAACGCGGGCAAAGCGACTCCCGCGCCGCCGGTAGGTCCCGCACTCGGTGGTTACGGAATCAACATGATGGAGTTTATCAAGGGTTATAACGCCAAAACGGCGGATATGATCGGCTCCATCGTCCCTGTCGTCATCACCATCTATGATGACCGCTCGTTCGTGTTCATCACGAAAACCCCGCCCGCGTCCGACCTGATCAAGAAGAAACTGGGGCTGACATCCGGGTCCGGCGAACCCAACAAAACCAAGGTCGGTGTTTTGACCACCGCGCAACTGCGCGAGATCGCCGAGCAGAAGATGCCCGACCTGAACGCGGGTAGCAACGTGGAAGCGGCGATGAAGATCATCGCCGGAACCGCCCGCTCCATGGGCGTCACCGTTAAGGATTAGTCGTCCAACCACAAGGGACACAAAGGTTTTAAAGGGTGGGGCTTACCGGTTTCGTAAAGCCGCCCCGATAGCGAGCGTAGCGAAAACCTCAAAAATCTTTGTGTCCTTTGTGGTTGAATCTAAAAATCGTGGGAGGGGCGAACCCCGTTTGCACCACAAGGTATCAAACCAATGACAAAACAAGATCGTCGCGCAAAGGGCTTGTATACGAAGTCCAAACGCTATAAAGCCGAAGCCGCCAAAGTAGAAGAGCGGGAATACGAGATCGCCGAGGGATTGGATCTGGTCAAGGCGACTTCGTCCACCAAATTTGATGGCACGGTAGACCTTGCCGTCCGACTCGGTGTGGACCCCCGGCAAGGGGATCAGGTCGTTCGCGGCACCACTGATCTGCCCCACGGCACCGGTAAGTCACAGCGGGTCGCGGTATTCGCGCGCGGCGCGAACGCCGAAGCGGCGACTGCGGCGGGCGCGGACGAAGTCGGAGCGGAAGAACTGATCACCAAAATCCAAAACGGCTGGCGCGAATTCGATGTCCTGGTGGCTACCCCGGACATGATGCCGCTCGTCGGAAAGCTCGGGCGAACGCTCGGACCGCGTATGCCGAACCCCAAGTCCGGTACCGTGACTACGGATGTGACCAAGGTCGTCAATGCGATCAAGAAGGCGACCCGCGTCGCCTACCGCGTCGAAAAGGGCGGCATCATCCACGCCCCGATTGGCAAGGCGTCATTCCCGGTAGAGCATCTGGAGCAGAATATGCTCACCCTCCTGAACGCCCTCTATAAAGCCAAACCGTCGGGTGCCAAAGGTCGCTATATCGAACGCATCACGGTATCCGCGACCATGGGACCGGGCGTTGACCTGGAGCTGCAAAAAACGACTACCACGGCGGAACGGTTCTCGCTGTAGGGTAAAATGACAAACAGGAAAACCGGGCGGAGCGCCCGGTTTTCTTGTTTTGCTGGTCAGTCTCGTCGCAATACGAGAAGGCAAACATCGTCGCGGAAGGTACCGCTGGCACTGTACTTGCGTGCCGCGTCGATAATCGCCATTGCCACAGCTTCCGGCTCGTTCGTCTCGCGGACGGTCTTCTCGGCAACGGATGCTACGCCTGTGTTGCCGAAAAATTCCCGTCTCCCTCGCCGTGCTTCGGTGACGCCATCCGTTGTCAGGATCAACAGGTCGCCGTGATCTAAAAACGATTCGGTCGTTGCATAGACGCCTTCCGCGTATGCCCCGATAACCAGACCGGACGTGTTGACTTCCTCGCAAGCCCCCGTTCGTGCCCGGTGCAACAATGGAAATTCCGCCCCGCCGCCCGCGACAATCAAGTTTCCGGTAGCAGAGTCCAGTACCGCCACCATAACTGCTGCCATCGCGTTGTTCTCGTCATCGTCGGTCGGAGAATCGAGCGACTGAGCATCATGCAAAAGCCGGTTGACGCGGGATAGGGCGATTGCCGGGTCCGGTTCTTCTCGCAAGAAGGCACGCAGGGCATATTTGATCTGCCCGGTATGTTCCGCCGCCTTCAAGCCTTTACCCGTGACATCGCCTACGACAAGTGCTGTCTTGCCGCCGACAAGGGCGAATATATCGAAGAAATCGCCACCGACTTGCGCCTCATCCAGCGCCGGTTCGTATTTCGTCGAAAAGGTGACACCGGGGAAGGCATGCGTGGGCGGCGTGTTCAGGAGCGAGCGTTGCAACGTTTCGGCGACACGCGCTTGCTTATTTGCATATTCGGACAGCGCGAACTCGGCTTCTTTGCGCTCGGTAATATCGGTGTGTACCCCGATCCATTCCCGCACGGTGCCGTCCGATTCCAGCACGGGGACGGCACGGACCAGCATATAGCGATAAACGCCATCGGCACGGCGCAACCGGTGCTCCGTCATGAATGTATTATGTGTCGCCACCGCCTCTTGCCACTGTTGCGCGGTATCATCGCGGTCGTCCTCGTGAACCGCATCTAACCACCCCGCCCCTTTGTATTCGCTTGGCGATTGTCCGGTGAATGCTGCCCACCCCGGTTGTGCGGACATAAAGGCACCGCTTGCCCGCGTCGTCCAAACGATCTGCGCGGTCGCGGTAATCAAGGAGCGGAACCGTTCCTCGGAGCGGCGCACCTCTTCATCAGCACGACGGGAATCGGTGATGTCGGTATTCGTGCCGAACCAGCGCACGATCTTCCCCTCTTCATCGCGCAAAGGCACCGCCCGTGACAGGAACCATCGGTACCCCCCATCCGCGCCGCGGATGGGGAAAGTGTCCTCCCAGATCAACCCCCGGTTAACGTGATCCGCGAATTTTTCGGTAACATCCCCCACATAATCCGGGTGGTGTACCTTTTGCCATCCCCAACCCTGCATCTCCTCAAGAGTGGTACCGGTGTAATCGAACCAACGCTGGTTGTACCAGAAGATCCACCCGGTTTCGTCGGTCATCCAGGCGAGTTGGGAGATATTGTCAGCGAGGTTGCGGAACCGGGATTCCGATTCGCGCAGGGACTCTTCCGCTTCGCGGGCTTCGGTAATATCCTGTACCGTGCCGACAAAGCGACTGATTGCGTTGTCGCGCTCGACATACAATCGCCCTGTGGATCGGATCCAGCGCACGGCATTATCGGTGGGGCGGATGATCCGGTATTCGTCCAGGTAAGGTTCGCCCGCGATGTGCTTCTCCCCGAGTGGCTCGGCGCGGGCGAGATCAGCAGGATGAATCCGCGAAACAACGTCGGGCGTTGTGATGCGGTCGTTCTCCCCGAAATCAAAGATTCGCCGGAACATTCCGTCCACGCGAGGCAACATGATAGAAGGGTCTACGAACCACTCGGTAAGGCGATCCACCGGTCCGCCAAATTCCCAGACTCCCAGTTGCGCGGATTGCGTGGCGAGTCGGAACCGTTCCTCGGACTCGCGCAGAAGCCGTTCGATCTCATTCTGCTCGGAAACGTTAAACGCGACGCCGATGATGCCGTCTATCGCACCATTTTCATCCAGAATCGGGGTTGCCTGAGTGTCGTACGTTACGCCACGCATGGTAAGCCGCCACGACGTGGTCTCGCCAGCGAGGGCGCGGCGCGTTTGTTCCAGCAGTTCGGGAAATTCGGCGTATACATCCCACACCGAACGTCCGACACTGAAACCGGGTTTCCGTCCGGCGGCGGTGAGCCCTGCCCCGTCATGGAAGGTAAATATGCCGTTTTTATCGAGGGCGAATACAATGATCGGCGCATTGCTGACGACGGAGCGGAACCGCGACTCGGACTCACGTAATGCCTCGGCGGATTCGCGCAGGGCATCCAGAGTGTTGCGCTCCTCGGTGACATCTTGCGTAACACCCGCGACGCGAACCGCTTTGCCATCCGCCCCGAACAATCGTGATCCTGTCACGAGCAAATACCGGACCGTGTTATCCGGGCGCCGTGTGCGGTACTGGAGTTCGATAACGGCGTCGTCCGCCTCATACGGTGCGGTCTGCTCGATCATCGCAGTCGCGGCAGCAATGACCGTTGCCCGGTCTTCCTCATGGAGAAGCGCGTCCCACTCATCCAACGAGAGCGTTGAATTTCCGACGCCAAACAGTTCCATGGTGCGCGGGGAAATATCGAATAGTTGCGTCGCATAGTCGAACTCCCAGGTGCCGAGTCGCGCCGTTTGTAACGCGAGTGAAAGTTTCCCCTGCGAATCCTGGAGCGAGTTAAACGAATCCTGCAAGGCATCCAGCGTGTTCTGCGATTCGGTGACATCCTGAATCACGCCGGAAACGCGTTCTTTGCCGCCATCGCCGCCGGGGTAATACCGTCCCAAAAGGTGTGCATGGCGCACCGAACCGTCCGGTCGCACAATAGGATAGCGTGCGATGAATTCGTCGGTCTCTCGATTGACGACGCGCCCGAAGTCGGCGAGCACTTGCGCGACATATTCGTGGTGAATACGGTCACTGAAGGTGCTTACCGTGAATATACCGTCCTCCTCGATGCCGAAGATCTCCCGCGTCTCGGCGGAAACAGTCATTCCTTGTGCGGCGAAGTCATACTGCCAGGTGCCGAGGTGGGCGGCACGCAAAGCGACCGTGAATTGATCCTGCGACTCTCGCAGCGCGTCGAACGCCCGGCGAGCGTCGTCAATGTCGGTACAGGTGCCGATCCACATGCGTACCCTGCCGGTCGCGGCATCGCGTATTGGCATTGCCCGCCCGACAAACCAGCGATAAACGCCGTCGTGTCGCCGGAACCGGTACTCGATGTCGTAGTCTTCGCCCGCTTCCCACGCCTGACGCCACCGCTTCAGTGTGCGTTCATGGTCGTCGGGGTGTAAAGGAATCGCAAATCCGAACCCCATGCTCTCGGATTCGGACATGCCGGTGTACTCGTACCAGCGGCGACTGTAGTAAAAATGCGAGCCGTCCGCGTCCGTTGCCCACACAAACTGTGGCATGGCATCAGCCAGCGTGGAAAAAAGCCCGCTCACCGTGTCGGCGACGTTATCTACTTGCAGTCCGGAAACTGATTTTTTGGAGGAGCCGTCTCTCATACGCGTGCTAAACTCAGGATAATGTACCCGATAAGACGGGGAAACATTCTTTTGGCGACAAACTTCGCCACATTAGAACACTATTATCGGTCGCGAGAGAACGCAACAATACGTTAAACCCGCCTCCAAACGTTTCATCAGCGCATCAGGACGTGAAGAAAAGACAATATTCGGTTTATCTTCATCGTCAACCTTCTATTAGAAACATGTAACCCGTCGCAAGTTCCCTGTAGTTACGCTTTTACAACCGTATTTCGTAATATGTAATGCAACTCCGGCACATAAAAAGAAAGAACGTTCCGGGGCGAATCCGCCCCGGAACGTTCTTTCTTTTTATACATAGCCCGTAGGGGATTTGAACCCCTGGTCTTCTCCGTGAAAGGGAGACGTCCTGGACCCCTAGACTAACGGGCCATATCACACGTAGCCAGCGAAAATAAGTCATTTCCGAAAGCCTAACGATAGTACCGCACAAGAAGCCCCCTGTCAAGCCGGAACAGTTCCCGCGTAAGCCGTTTTTACTGTGAAGCGAAAAGCAGACAACAGGTTCAAAGTAGTTGTTATGCGAAAATTGCCATCCTCTCGCGATAGGGCAGGCGTTCTTTGCGCCGCGTTCGTCATTTTGGGTGTCACGATGCCGGTGTTCGCCCAGGAGCCATCTCCCTATGCGGTGGTGGTACATTCGGAAAACACCGAACGCTATCTACCGGACATGCCCGCCAACCGCGCCTTGCGGGATGCGATCGGACGGAGCGATTTACGAGCGGTCCAAGCCGCACTGGCGGCGGGGGCATCCCCCGAAGCGCGTGTTTACGACGGCGGGAACCCGGAATACGCCGTCCCCCTCGTTCTGAAGGCGACCGGGTTCCCCGAAAACCTGCCGATCTTCCGACTCCTCGCCGGGCGAACTCGCGACGTGAATATCGCCACGCCGGGCTACGGGATGACGCTCCTAATGGTCGCGACGCAATCCGGCGATCTCGCCCTGGTCAAGTCGCTAGTCGTGCGCGGCGCGAAGATCAACGCCCGAACCAACCTGCTGACGAATGATTCCGGGAAATCGGTGGGGGGCGAGAATGTGTTGCTCCATTTCTTAACGAACGCGGGGTTCCTTGAGCCGGACCCGCACCCGGTCGCCGTTTATCTTATTGCGCAGGGCGCGGACGTGAACGCCGCCGACGCAAACGGTGTGACGCCGCTGATTCAGGCGGCACAGTACAAACGCCCCGAACTCACGCGCCTTTTACTCGCCAAAGGTGCCGACCCACAAAAGCGGGGTCCGTTTGACCGGACCGCGCTTCGCTGGGCGATGTTTGGCGGTGCCGAGGGCGTTGTCGCCGCGCTACGCCCCGCCACCACGCTGGATCTGTGGGAAGCCGCGCACTTCGACGATACGGCGCGATTGAGGGAACTGCTTTCGGGCGGTGCCGACCCCAACGCGAGACGCCCCGAGTTTTTGTATGACCATAAAACGGGAACGTCACGGGTAGAGCCGGTCGGGGAGACCCCACTCGCGGCGGCGGCGAAAGGGGATGCCGCCGAAGCGGTCCGGCTACTGATTGCATCCGGCGCGAATATACACCAGAAAGACCCCGAAAGCGGTAGAAACGCGCTCCATTTCGCGGCGGCGTCCGGTAGCGATGCCGTGATCCCCGTGTTGCTTCGGGCGGGTGCCGACATCAACGCCGTGGTTTCCCCTGTTCCCTATGTTTCTACCCCTCTTACTATCGCCGTCGGCGCGACGCAACCGGAAACGGTCGCGTTGCTACTGAAACGTGGCGTGAACGTCGGGACAAACCGACAGGGGGAAGTCGCGCTCGCGAATCTGCTTCGAAACGCGGGCAGGGAACCATTCCTCCGCTCTCGCGAACTACGGGCGGGGAAAGCCAAACGCGGCGAAGCCTTTTTGGACGCGCAGTTCACGATTCTGGATTTGCTGGTGAGCGCGGGCGTGAGCGTGGACGCGGTCGGGGCGGTGGCTATCGTGACACAACGGGAGCAAACCGGACTGGTAGAGTACCTTCTGGAAAAGGGTGGTTCACCGAACGCACATTTCCAGTACCGAGACGAGGATAAAACCGCGCTGATGGCAGCGATCTCGGCGATCAGGGAAGGGCAACGAGCGTCACGGGTCCGCCCGGACAAACCGCTGTCCGTCTCCGAAAAACGCGAACTGCGGAAACGCGACGATAGCCTCCGGGAGTGCTTCGATCTTTTGCTGAAAGCGGGCGCGGATGTCAACGACGCGAGCCGCGACACTGGCGAGACTCCCCTGATGACGGCTATCGAATCGGGGCAGTACGGTATCGCCGGGGAACTGCTAAAGCGCGGGGCGAAATTAGAGGCGACCGATAAAAAAGGACGTACCGTTCTGTTACGGGTCGCCGCCGAAGGCAAGAATACGGCGGCGATGACGTGGCTCCTGCGGAAAAAAGCCGACAGTACTCGCCGCGACACGGCGGGTTATTCCGCATTGATGCTGGCGATTGACGACGGAAGCAACGCGGAATGGGCGGCGGAGCGTGAGCGCGAATCCGATGAATCGGACAGTGACCCGCCGAACCGCGACGGGCACCCGGCGATGGTCGCGCTCCTGATCGGGAACGGCGCGGATAAAAAAACGGTAGCAAGCGATGGCATTACCACGGCTCTGATTCTGGCAAAAAAGAACGGCTTTTCCGCAGTGGAAGCCCTGCTCGCCGCGAAAAGAAAGTAACGATCAAACACACGAAAACCGCTGCCCTGCTCGCCGAAAGGAATGGAACGCACCATGAAACGACCGGGATTATTCCCCTTACTCGTTGCCTCGATCCTGCTCGCTCTCGCCGGTAGCGTCGGCGGAGTCGCCATCGCGCAAGACACCGACCCGGTCGCCGAGGAAGCGCAAGCCCCGCCGAAACCGCAAACCCACGAAGAGGCACTCGCCAAAGCGGTTCAGGACGGCGATTTGCCGCGTCTCGAACAACTTCTCACCCGTTCGCCGCATCCCTCGAGTGCGACTTCACTCGCCCTCGAACTCGCGGCGCGACCGAACACGGCTATGTGCGGGATGGGTTTGACACCGCCGCGCGTACCGTGGACACGGGAGCGGTTCCTGCCGGTGTTTCGCCGTCTCCTGCGCACCGTCACCGACACGACAAACGGCACCACCGAATCGGGCGAATCGCTCTTGCTGGCGGCGGCGTCGCTCGGCGACCTCGAAAGCGTCCGGCATCTGATCGAGCGCGGCGTCAGCGCGGGCTGTCAGACGCCTATCGATACCGTCAACGTCGGCTTCCCCAAACCGACCGAAATAGGCGGCAGGTTCCCGTTGCTGGAGGCGGTCCGGTCGGACATCGGTGGCGACAACACGGACCCCAAGCCGCTGGTCGCTTATCTTCTGCAAAACGGTGCCGACCCCAACGCCACCGAGGCGCGGGGGCTGACTGCCCTCCTGATTGCGAGCGGGACCGGCGACGCCGATCTGGTGCGCGTCCTGCTCGCGGGGGGCGCGGACCCGAACCTTCGCACGAAGGACGGGGAATCCGCGCTCAACTGGGCGCGGAAGCAAAAACACAAAAAAGTCGTCGCGCTTCTGGCACCGCTGACGACCTTGACGCTGACCGAGGCGTCCGCGATGAACGACACGGACGCGGTAAAACGGCTTCTGGACGGCGGTGCGGACATCAACGGTACCGACGCACAGACCGGTGAAACCGCGCTGATGGCGGCGGCTAGCGTGGATGCGGCGAACGCGGCAACGGTGCTTCTGGAACGCGGCGCACCGGTCAAAGCGACCGACTCCGAGGGGGAAAACGCGCTGCATGTCGCGGTCAAAGCGGGCAATGTCGCCATGGTAACGCTATTGCTTGAGCACAAAGCCGATCCCAACGCCGTCCCGGTCGACAAAAGCCCGGACGCACAGGTTTCCGGGGACGATTGGCGCGAAAGCCTTTTCCCGCTGGCACGGGCAATCGAGTACGGACACATCCCCGTGGTGGAAGCGTTGCTCAAACACGGGGCGCGGTTTGACACCCCGGCGCGGACGAACGCCGTCGCGCAAGCCTACGCGCGGGCGGCGGGGCGCACCGCCGAAAACAGCGGTAACGGCGATATTCCCCCGATGTCCCGCGCGAACCGGATTCGCCTACTCGATATTCTGGTGGCGGCGGGACTACGCCTGCAAAAAAGCCCGGTCGCGGTGTATGCCGCACGGTCCGCGCCCCCCGCGCTTCTGGAAACGCTACTCGACCGGGGAGCCTCGCCGGACGCCCGGTTCGTCGGAAAGACCGATGGGGACGAATCCACCGCGCTGATGGCGACGATCTCGCGGGTGCAGACGGCGCGGGACACGCAACACGAAATGGCGGAATTAGAAGAATCCGGGGAAGATTACGCCCGCGACGAGCGGGACGGCAAGGCGTGCTTCCGACTTCTGCTCCGGCGCGGCGCGAACATCCATGCGGCGACCAGGCAAGGCGTGACTGCGTTCATGAGGGCGGTCCAGTCGGGCTGCTTCGATCTAGCGGAGGAACTGTTGCGGCGCGGCGCGAACATCAACGCCGCCGACAAAGACGGACGAACCGCGCTCCATCGCGCCGTTTCCAATAAACACTACTTCGACGAACGCGCTCTGCGGTACCTGCTCAAACACGGCGCGAACCGCTCTCTGCGCGATAAACACGGCGACAACACGGTCGCAATCGCCCGCAAGCACGGCTTGAAAAACGCGGTCGCGCTTCTCGCGAAAAAATAACGGGGGCGGCGGACGGAGCGTCCGCCCGCAAGATCGCCACCGTCTGCGCCGATACTCCCCGAACTAACTTCGGGCGGTGTCACTCACTACATTGCCGAAAAGTGGCGCCCGGACCAACCCGCCCGACAATTAG
>JACMIS010000034.1 GCA_014381035.1 Armatimonadota bacterium | reverse complement strand
GTGGAGCGGGCGCGGGTCGAGGTCGAGCGGCAGGCGTTGGAGAACAAACAAACCTACAGCGAGGCGGCTCTCTCGTTCGAATTGGAAAAACTGCGCATCGAGGCGGGACGCGATGTTCAGGAGCAGATGGCACGCTCCATCGGCGAGTTCATGAGTAAGGGCAATTTCACCATCTACGGCGATCCGAACACGATGAGCCAGATGATGACCCAGTACACGAAGGGACTCGGCGTCGGATCGCTGGTTGGCGGACTGATCGCCGGAACACCGGACAGTGCGAAAGGCGCACTGGGTACCGTTGCGCAGGAAGTGGCGGCAGTGGTTGAAAAGTTCACCGGTCGTTCCCTCTCCGGCGAACAGGCGAGTGAGATCGCCTCAAAGTTCATCAGCGGTTCCTACAGCGAAGCGGCAAGCAAAACGGGTAAAAGTGAGGCGGCACCGGTTTCGGTAGTGCCGGTGACACCGTTAGTAGCAGTTCCATCAGCCAAAGATATCAACGGTAGCGTGAAGTCATAGAGGGTGTGATCTTTCGCACATATCGTTGCGGCGTGCCTCAGGCGTGGGATTTTCCTCTCACGCCTGGGGTATTTCTCGTTGTACATATTTACGATATGATGGTCAAAATACCTGTTCAGGATGGTCTTTGCGGTACCATCCACAGCAAACGGTTGAGAAGCGAATCCGCTATACTACATTATGCCCTACCGTCTACTGTTATTATTCACCGCTGCCGTTTTCCTTGTTGCATTGTCTTCCGTTGCCGGATGCGGCGGGGACAACTTCCCCCCTCCTCCCTGCCCCGAGTCCCGTGGTGGGAGGACAGCCCCCTGCCCGACCTCAACCCCATCGCCAGTTGTCGAGGAAGTCACCGAACCGATGCGCGGCGCGTTCCGTTCCGGCTTTCGCCGGAGTGTTTCCGAGAACGCCACGATGCGCAGCTACGCTTGAATCAAGGCGTGGTACGGAGACAGTTCCCTCGGTAGTCCGAAGGGGAGGCGGTGGTGATCCAGGTACTTTTTCGCCGGTAGCGACGCCGCGACGGTGACGGTTCCCTGCCCGAAACGCCGGTTGAGATCATCAATCACGTCATCAATGCGTGGTGCGTCGTCTTCGTCGAACAGGCTGACAATGACATCTTTATCCGGTACCAATCCTTGCAAGGCGACATGGATATGCGACGGATCACGAATCGTGTTCTGCCACAGACTTTTTAGCAAAGACAGCAACAGTTGCGTTTGGTTACATGGCATGAATTTGATTCTTCGTGACCATTGTAACCCCGCGTAATTCTCCACATATACCGACAGCCGCACGGCATGGAATTTCTCGTCCCGCAGTCGTATGCACGCTTTCTCTAACAGCCGACAGGCAATCGCCCAGGCAGCCTCCGGGGTACGATACTCGGGCGCGAGAACATTAGAGTGTCCGATCTGCCATCGCCGCACCGGGGGCAGTTCGATGGCTTCGCCGCGAATCAGTCGCCACCACCGTTCCCCGTTGATGCCGCCAAACACCCGCTTCATTTCCGCGAGTGATAATCGGTACATCTGCTCCGTGGTGCGTACCCCCGCGGCATGAAAACGTTGCTCCATACGCCGGGCGATACCGGGCCAGTCGGTGAGGGCGAGGTGATACAGTTTGTGCGGAATGTCCTCGCGGGCGATCACGGATAAGCCGCGTGGCTTCTGCAAATCGGAGGCGACCTTCGCCAGAAACGCGTTCGGGGCAAGTCCGATGCTACAGGAAAGCCACTCCCCGACTTCTTTGCGGATCGCGTCCTGTAGATTCTGCCCTAACCGGAGGGCGTCGGGGAGTGCGGCTTCGTTGCGCCAGGGTCGCACGGTCATCTCGTCCACGGAAAGCACCTCGTGCACCGGCACGACCGTTTCCACCGCCTGTATTATCTGCTTGTGAACCAGTCGGTACAGTTTTGGTCGGGCTTCCACGATGGCGATGTGCGGGCAAAGACGACGCGCTTCGACAACGGAGGTCCCCGTTTTCACCCCGAAACATTTCGCCTCATACGACGCGGCGATAAACGAAGTCGTTTCCGCCATGACCGGCACGACGCCGACAGGACGACCACGAAGTTCGGGGCGGTCCTGCTGCTCACACGTCGCGAAGAATGCGTTCATGTCCAGCATCAGCCACCACCCCGTCTGCACACTTGCAGACCCGCCGTTCCAAGCGTACTCCCCGTTTTGTTGCTTCATCCCCTGTAATCTTACAACAGGCGATGTGCCATACGAAAACAATTTGTTTGCTTTTTGTTCGCCAGAATAACGGCATGGTGCGGGGTGTGTGGCAATGAATTGCCACACACCCCGCTTCCACCGGAGGATTAAAGTCCCCGACTACGCCAACCGTTCGCGCAAATAGCGGAGCGTCCCCGATGGAGCCGTGATCAGCGTCACGTCACAGTTCGCGCCCGCTGCAAGGTGCGTCATCGGACTATACGCTTCGCCGGATTCAAGCCAGACGCTCTGTGCGCCGACTTCCTCGGTAAAACACAAGCCTGCCGCCAGATCATAGAGCGACGTACACGCGCACTGGCACCCCTTCGCCTGTCCCGCCGCGACGTAACACAGGTCCAGCGCGGCAGACCCCAGAATCCGCAGTTTCGCCGTCAATCGCCCGAAATCCATACGCCGTGCGGTCGTCGAGCAGACGATATACGCTTCCTCACTCCCGAGTTCTCCGCCCGCGTCCAGTTGGGGAAGCGAGCTGCCGTTGTACGTCGCGCCGTGCCCGAGTGCGCCCGCGTACACATCATTCATCATCGGCGCGTGAACGACGCCCGCCACGGCACGGTCGTTGTAAATAACACCGATACTGATGCACCAGAGCGGCAGACCGTTCGCCAGATTCGCCGTGCCGTCCACCGGATCGAGGCACCAGAGCGGAATATCCGGCGATACGGTTCCCGTCTGTCCGAACTCCTCGCCCAGAATCGCGTGGCCGGGGTATGTCGCACCGATCCGTTCGCGCAAGAATCGCTCGATGGCATGGTCCACATCCGTCACCACAGTGCCGTTCGACTTCGTATCCGCCGTGATCCCGGCACGAACCATCGCTCGCGCCTGCTCCGCCGCTTCGTCCGCTAACTGCGTGGCGAAGTCGCGCCAACGACTAAAATCCTCGGTGTCTTGTTGCATGGGTGGCTTTCTGTCTGGTATAGGCTACATATGAATAGTGTAGTGGTTGGTGAAGAGTGGCCAGTGATCAGTGCCGGGCGTCCGCCTGTCGAACCTTTCTTTCCGGATTCTCTGACCACTGGCCACTCTTCACTGTTCACTAAGAAACGCACTGATTTATTTGTTACCACAGCGGCGCAGGAAACTCCTGCTTTGCAGGAACATGCCGCCCGGCTCGCCGAGGAACTGCGTTGCGGCGTGATTTCCCGGCGCGGGAGCGGGATGCCAAAACTGTTCGAGTTGCTCCCGGACGCACAGCGGGCGGTCGTCGTGCAAACAAACCGATTACTCCTCGTAGACCGCGCCGGGCATTCGTTCTTTCAGCACCCCAACATGGGTTACCTGCGTTTCGGGCACGTCAGTGCGGGTGGGCAGGACACTCTGATCGAAGCGACCGAAGCCGCCCCCGGCGATGTCATTCTGGATTGCACACTCGGCTATGCGTCGGAGGCGACGTTGCTCGCGTATGTTGTCGGCGAAACGGGCGAAGTACATGGTGTCGAGGCGGTTCCCGAACTCGGCGTCGTCGTGCGGGCGGGATTGCAAACCGTGACCACGGGACGCCCGGTGCTGAATGAAGCCATGCGCCGGGTGCGCGTCGTACATCTCGGACCGAATATAGAGTACCTCCGTGCGTGCCCCGACCAACGATATGACGTGATCTACTTCGACCCGTTCTTCGAGTCGGTGTTAGAGGAATCGCAACCGTTCGCGCCGATCCGCCTGTTCGGGGATCATGCCCGACTGACCCCCGAAACAATAACCGAAGCCGTGCGCGTGGCGCGTCGCCGGGTTGTCGTCAAAACTACGCGATGGAGCGAAACCTTCGCCGATCTCGGCATTACGGAACGTTTGGAGTCACGCAACGGCAAAGTGGCTTACGGGATTGTGCGCGTCGGGGCAGTCCCCCTGTGAAAGCAAGCACATCCCGATTCAAGGTGACAATTCGTGGCATTCCAAAAACGTGACGGGATACTTCCATCCCAAATGGGTTCGATTAGAGTGTTCACCGGTGCGCAAAACGGGGTGACTCTAGGCTTTCGGAAAATTGTACGCTAAGGAGCGTTTTGGGCTATCCCACCGCAACTTTTGAGAGAAGCCTGTGGGGCTAAACTCGCAAGAGAGCAGACCTTCTGTTGCGAATTGATAGACAGGCAGTGGAATATGCCCTTCACCAAAGCGGCATTATACAGGTTTATCAGCCCGAATGGGGCTCGCACTCCTGAAACTAAAGGAGAATACTGCATAACTTTGTCCACCAAATCAGGCAAAGGCTACGCTGTTGTAGCACAAAAGCAAGACACAAGGGGCCACATGACAGGAAGATGAAGTAGCTTCAAAAGCAGACAATCTGTCTTTTGTCCGGTCGTCCCCACGACTTTGGTTACCCTCCTTCTCCTGCCTAACGCCAGTTCCCGATCCATGCTCTCAAAAGATACTCTGTCGAGGGTTTCTCGTGTGGTGCCGACGAAACATTGCGTCCCGCCGAAACCTAAAAACAAAGATAGGTAGAACAATCAATGAGTATGCAGCAAAATGACTCTGTCAGCGTCGAAGAAAACAACAAGGATCTCGCGCTCCGAATGAACGCACGGCTCAACGAGGGAGATGTGGACGGCTGTGTGGCGTTCTTCGCGGAGAAGGTGATCAACCATGGCTTTCCCGTGGACCGCGAGGTAATCCGGCATATACTTCTGGACATCACGAAGACGTTCCCGGATGCCCGCTTTGAACCGGTTCTGGTAACGGCGGAGGAGGAATGGGTTACCATGCGTATGCGCTTTAGCGGAACGCACCGGGGAGTCAGCAAACTGCCGGTGAATGGCGGTCTGCTGATGGGGATACCGCCCACGGGGAAAACGTTCTCTGCAGACCATATTCATGTTTACCGTGTGCAGGGTGGAGCGATCCACGAGCACTATGCCTGCCGCGACGATCTGGAAATGGTGCGGCAGCTTGGGCTGCTTCCGCCGCTGCCCGGTTTCGATCCCGAATCGCTCCGCCCGGAAGCGCAGGTCGCGACAGAAGAGAAAGCACTCGTGACAGCGGGTTAGCTCCGATTCGTTGATACCCTACCCGGTGACTAAGTATCGAGCAGACGATCACCCCACTGCTCTGTGCCAGTGTGGACAGTCGCCGGGTGGCTGCCATCATCCGTAGGGAACTGAAGCGGCCCGACCCCGCCGTTCCCGTCGAGTTAATTGAAAATATCCCTCAGCGTACAATTTTCTCGAAAAACTGCAGTCGCCCCAAAACGGACCGGCAGGGTCAGAACAGTTTCCATCCCAAATTGGTTCGATCAGAGTATCGCATTCCCGCTGTCGTACACCGGGGATCGCGCCTGTTTCCATCCCAAATTGGTTCGATTAGAGTACGATCTTCGTGACGCTGATCGCTATCTCGATGCTCGTTTCCATCCCAAATTGGTTCGATTAGAACGTGCTTTTCGTGATGGAACCGGCAAGCGAGGCGAGTTTCCATCCCAAATTGGTTCGATTAGAGGCTCTGCCGGCAAGAGCGACGCCGAAGCATTCGTAAGTTTCCATCCCAAATTGGTTC
>JACMIS010000006.1 GCA_014381035.1 Armatimonadota bacterium | reverse complement strand
GCCCGGACGCCAGCACGACGTGAACCCCCGCCGAGACGAGGCGATGGATGGCGGCGTAGTTCGCACGGCTGATCTCCTTGTCGGGACCGAGGAGGGTATCATCGAGATCGACGGCGGCGAGGCGAAACGGAAACGGCATATCAGTTAAGAACTCCCGCGCCATTGTACGGCACGGTACATCGGGATTCGACCATAAAGGTCACAAAGTTTAAGAAGACCACAAAGGGTTTTGAGGTTTTAGTTCCGCTATTATTCGAGGAACCGAACTAACCCGGCAAGCATCACCTTAAAAACCCTTTGTGGTCGAATCCCATCCTGCTGCAACCGGGTGCCCGGTTGACTGTCTGATGTTTGGACGGGTATAACGTTAGTGGGCGCGGGCATTTTCGCGCCGAAAGTTACAACAAACCTATGGCAGACAACGAAATCAACGAACAACACGAGCGGAACGAGGGCGGGAACGGCTGGCTGACCGGTTTACTGGTCGCCGGGGTAGCGGTCGGCGCGGCGGCACTGACCAACGCGTTTATCTTCTATAAAACGCCGCCGCTGACCTCGAAACTGTCGGGCGGGGAAGTGCGCTATTTCCCGACCGCGGACGGCGACGTTTTCTACAAAAAAGCCGGGGACGGTCCGCCGCTATTGCTGGTACATGGCATCGGTGCGGGCAGTTCGTCCTACGAATGGAAAGAAGTCTGGGACGCGCTGACGGAAAAATACACCGTGTACGCGCTGGACTTGCTCGGGTTCGGCAAATCGGACAAGCCGGAAATGGCGTATACCGCCGAGAAGTATGTCGCGCTCCTGGACGATTTTTGCCGCCGTGTGATCAAAGTCGGGGCCGGGCGCGGGGAGTGTGACGTGATCGCGACCTCGCTTTCGGCGGCGTATGTGATCGCATTATCGGCGCGGGACCCGTTGCTATTCCGCCGTCTGGTGCTGGTCTGCCCGACCGGTATCGAGGACCTCGCCACGCCGCCGAGTGACCGCGCCGAGATCGGACGTTCCATCTTGTCCGCACCGGTGCTCGGGACGACGATTTATAACGCGATTTCTTCGAAAGCCGGAATCCGCAAATACATGACAAGCCGTCTCTTCGCCAATCCCGCCACCGCGACCGACGAAATGGTGGATCAGTATCATACGGCGGCGCACCAGCCGGGCGGCGAGAACGCATTGCCATCGTTCCTGTCCGGCTTGCTCAATATTTCGATTGCCGAGGCGTGGACGAAAGTCGTTGACCTGCCGCTTCTGGTCTGGGGGCGCGAGTCCGTGGAAACGCCGGTCGGACAGGCGGAACCGTTCCTGCTCGCCAACCCGAACGCGAAATTGGAAGTGATCGAGGATGCGGGGATGCTCCCGCACGTCGAAAACCCGGAAGCATTCCTCGCCGCCGTGCGCCCGTTCCTCGCCGAATCCGATGACGATCCGTCTGGCGCGGACACACTCGCGGGTGAGTTCGGAGAAGAGACCGAGTCGGTCGGCGCGGATGCGGTACCGGTATAAAGCCGTGCCATGAGTGCCAGCAACCCGCCCGACGTATGGGGACCGGCTCAGGAACGAATTCAATCGCTCCCGGCTGGCGCGTCCGTTCTGCTTCTGGGCGGGACGGACACCGGAAAGACGACGTTCGCCGCGCTAGTCGCCCGTAGTCTTGCGGAAGATTCCGAGCGGATCGCGGTCGTGGATGCCGACATCGGGCAGAGCGAGATCGCGCCGCCGGGGACGGTCGGGGTGGCGTGGGCGCGATCCGATGCCGAGCGGCTTTCCGACTTGAAGCCTGCCGGAACGTTCTTTGTCGGCAGTTTTTCCGCGTCCACGTTGCCGCTCGAACATGCGACTGCGACCCTGCAAGCGGTGCGTCATGCGCGGGAGCGAAATGCCGAACGGATTCTGATCGATACGACCG
>JACMIS010000267.1 GCA_014381035.1 Armatimonadota bacterium | reverse complement strand
GGAGTCCGTCGCTGGACTCGTGAGCGAGGCGGCGGAATGCGTCCGTCGCGTCGCTGCTGTTGACCCGATCTACAGACGGATTAAACGGAGCGGGGAACGCACACTCAATTTCTTGGATGACCTGCCATGGGACCGGACGCGCGAGCGCACACTGGGCGATCTCGTTGTGGCATGTGCGACCGACCCGCTGCATAGCGATGCCCCGAAACGACTCGAACAGGCGGTAGCCAATGGTCACCTGGGGCAGAAGGCGGCATGGCACGTTCTCGGGTTGGCGGTCGGCGGGTTCACCACGGATCTTGTCGTGGCATACCTCGGCGGACCGAAACCCTCGCGGCTCACCGATCTGAAGCGGCTGGACATGCCCCCCGCTTCTGGGAGCGAAATCCCCGATACTGTGGCCCACGCCTACCTCCCCGATGCCGAAACCGACCCGGATAACCCGGTTTCGCGCGTGGCGATGACGTTACGTCTCGAGGATGAATTAGACTGGAAAGCGTGCCGGGCGGAGGTCAGTCGCGTTATCGACTGGGGCGATGCCGCGAGCGAGTCGGAGATCGACCTCGCCATCCGCCTCGCGGCGGCGATGGAGGATTTCGAGCGTCGAGACACGCACGTCGCCGGAGGACAGACCGCGATGCCGATGCCCGGACCGCGCCCGGATACCGACCGTGAATTGCTGGAACGCGCTATAGAACGCGCGCCTGTCGTTACCGAGGAACAAAAACGGCGACTCCGGTTACTCGCCGACGGCACCGACCCAGACGCGGGGGTGACAGAATGAGGAAGGCGCGCGTTAAAAAAGAACCTTTCACGCCGACAGGCATCACCGTCATGATGTATACCTACGTCGGTTCGTACGGCACCGATCTTTTTCGCCTGGAAGAGGCGGGAATCGGAACGCCCCCGGATACGCTGGAGAACCTTATCGCCACCGCCGCTTTATATGTAGAGCGTATTGCTGCCGGGGAATATCTTGCTGCCCGTGCGGCACGGAACCCGGCTCCCTCGTTCATGGGGTTTCACACCCATTTCCACGGATCGGCGGTGATCGGGGGGCCAAACGTCCTGCGGACGATTCTGTTCAGCGGGGGCGGAGGTCCCGTGTACACCCCCCCGGAGGACGACACGTCTGACGACGACCTCGGGGCGTCGCGACTCGTCGGCGACGCGGCGGACATACGACACCAGTTCGCGTTGGTATCCCTCAAGCGAGATGGCGTCGTGAGGTACGACGAGGGCGTGGACGATTATGTGAGCGGCTGCTCATGGGTAAGCCCATCGCCGATCCCCGCCTTCCTGACGGGCGGATGACTGCCGCCGGGGCGATCATCAACAATGCAGAAAGCGGGTTCGTTCATTTGCTCGTAAACATTATCGGGACGCTACTCCAGGTTTTCGGCACCGCCGCCTGGGAGATCTATAAAGACCGCCGGGAAGTGGCGAAAACGGCGAGCGACCGCACCCCGCGCCTCTCCTTCCTCATGAACAACGGCACCCCGGAGGGGCACCCTCTGGCTCGCCTGGATATTTTCCAGCAGGCCGAGTCGGTGCGATGCGCTAACGGGCACACATACGCCCTCTCCGAGTTCTATTGCGCCGACGGGGTGGATACCAAGGTCGTTTACGACGAGGTGACCACCCGTTCCGAAACCCGCGCCACGCTTGTGGACGCGCTGGACGGCTTCCGCAAGGATGACAACGCGGTGCGGAGTGTACGCGAGGATACCTCATACCTGCCGCGTACCCAGACGACGGAGCGTCGCCGGTTCGGCTGTCCCGCGTGCAAAACTTCCGTCTACTCGTTCATAAACCCGGAGGCGGGAGAATACGTGCCATGCGCCGCGTCGTACCCGGACGGGGCGATCCAGGCGCACTGGTATCACCGGTCAATCGGCACCTGCATCGTGTGCAACGCGACCGCGTTCGCCGTGTTCAAGACGCGGTGGCACGCGGCGAACGAGGCGGCGGGGGTAATCGCCCCGGCATTACTGGGCGGGAACATGCAAGTGTCACGGGCGACCCAACCCCGCGACAGGCTCGATGACATGCCCGTGCCGCTGGCTAATCGTATGCGGTTTTTCTTCCGTACGCCGCGCCAGGACGACCCGTTTACGGAAATGTTTCTGGTCGAGCGCGCCCAGAAAATCCGCGAGCAACTGTCGGCATCGGGTCACGGAGACGCCCGTCAGTGTTGGGAAGACGCGATCACGGAAGCATGCCGCCAAAAGGGGTTGGACCCGATACTCGGCCTGTGTATCAACCACCGTTGGTACCTGATGGATCTCGCGAAAGGGCGGACGTCCCCGCCGGGTTAT
>JACMIS010000033.1 GCA_014381035.1 Armatimonadota bacterium | reverse complement strand
TTCACTGTGTCAAGCGGTGCACCCGGCATTAATTCACCCGGTGTCAACATCCTGATGGAAAGCGTAGGCTTGGGTGGTCAGTTCAACGACCCGACGCCGCTCACGAACGATGACTTCGGGGGACGCCAGTTCCTGTACCCGTCACTCGTTGCAGTCCCGGAAGCGGGGACCGCTCCTCTCCTCGTTGCGGGCGGTCTTATTGCCTCCTGCCTCGGAGTTCTGCGAACACGCCGCCGCGCATGATCAAGACACGGACTGGCTTTTACCGTCCGAAAGTAAAAGCCAGTCCGTGTCTTGCTTCCAGAATAGGTGCAAGATAGGTGACTACGTCCCCGGTAGCGAACGCAACTCCGCGCTCAAATGGGAACGGTCGCCGAGTTGCGCCAGTTGCGGACCATACTCACCGAAGCGAACAACGCTCACCGAAGCCACCGGTGCGGCGATCCGGTCGCGGTACCGCCCCAGATCAATCCCCAACAGATTGCACAGGATCAAGCGTAGCGTCGCTTTGTGCGAAACGATCAACACGTTGCCGTCTGTGTGTGATTTTAGAATCTCCGTTATTACTGCCGATGCCCGACTGGCGACCTGAACCGCTGTCTCGCCACCAGTTGGGGCGTTCCAGGCGGGCTCCGTTTCCCAGCGCGAATAATCCTCGCCGAAACGGTCCCGGACTTCCTCGCGGGTCAATCCTTCCCAATCGCCGTAGGAAATCTCTTTCAAGCCATCGCGCAAGTTCATCGGCAGGTTGACCGCATCGCAGAATGGTTTCGCGGTCGCCTGAGTGCGCGACATCGGGCTGACATATGCCGCCGCCCATTCTAAATCGCGGTACGCATCGGCGAATAGTTGTGCCATTTCCGTCCCCTCAGGCGTTAGTTCGGGGTCCAGATTGCCGCAGAACTGGTCGGTCCGGCTCGCGGACGTTTCCCCATGGCGAAGCAGATATAAATGAAGACTGATGGGAGCACCTCCTGATACAGGCAACGATGTTGTCGCACCGGAATGCTACCCCAACCGGCTATTTTTTTAAGTATTTGTCCGCTACCGTGTTTCGTTATCCTCTTGCACACGAGACAGATTTTGCTCAATCACTGCCCGCTCGCGGGTGATTTCCTGTGTCAGTTCTTCCTCTGTCGGTAAATAAAACTGATACCGTGACGCAAAAATCTGGTTTTGTCCCTCCGGCAGGGTGTAGCGCACAACCGCTTCACTCTTGTCGGCGCAAAGGACAATGCCAATAGGTGGATTTTCGCCCTCGGTCATCATTTCGCGCTGGTAATAATGCACATACATCTGCATCTGTCCCAGATCCTGGTGCGTCAGTCTGCCTGTCTTCAAATCGATCAGCACAAAGCATCGTGTCAGGCGATCGTAGAAAACGAGGTCAACGTAAAAATGCTCGCTATCGAGCGTTATGCGTTGTTGTCGTCCCGCGAACAGAAAACCCTTGCCCAGTTCCAGCAGAAACTGTTCCAGTTTCGTGATGAGTGCCGCTTCCAGATCGGATTCCAGAAACGCGGTCGCGTGGGGAATGCCGACAAACTCCAGAACATACGGGTCTTTGACCAGATCGGCGGGGTTATGCAGCGTCTGTCCTTCGGCGGCGAGTGCTTGCACCGTTTCCTTGTCCTGAGACAAGGCAAGTCGCTCGAACAGCATCGAATTGATCTGCCGTTCCAGTTCGCGGGTTGACCAACGCGCCGAAACCGTCTCGGCTTCGTAAAAGGAACGTGCCTGCGCGTTGGTCAACCGCAGTAGATGGCGGTAATGTGTCCACGTCAATTCGTGACGCAGTGCGTCACGAATTGGAAATGCCTTGAAAAAGAGCCGCATATTGCGGAGATTGGATTGGTCATAACCCTTGCCGAAATCTGATGTCAGGCGTTTCGACAAGCCTTCGATCAACTGCTTGCCGTACTCCGCTCGTGCCGAACCTTTCTGTTCCTCCTCGACGATAGCGCGACCGATCTGCCAGTACGCGCCAACCATCGCATCATTGACCGCACGCCATGCCGCTCGTCGCGCCGACAACACAATGCCGTGTACCTCGCTGTACAAGCGATTGTCGTCCGGTTCGTCGTTTTTCGGCTGTATCGCCTGTCCGTCGCTGTTAAAAGTCAAAGTGTTCCCTCGCGAAGTGATTTTCGAGGAAATGATTCCAAACCGTTCCTCAAAACTCCTCCATGTGATTGTCATAAAGCAATAACTCTGCGGAGTCGGGAGGCGTAAACCAGCGCAACCATTCTTCTACTTCTGCGCGGGTAATGGGGAAGGAGCCTTCGGGCAAGTCGGCGTTTCGATTTTGAATCCTGTGCCATAACTCCGGCTCTGGCACATTCAGGTAGTGAAGTTCCACAGACGCGCCGAGTTCCTTTGCCTGGTTTCGATAGGCGATGCGCTCTTCTTTCGACCAGAAACCGTTTTCCAGGATCACGCTGACCCCTAGGCGAAGAAGACTCTGCGCGGTCTCCCATTGCAGTCTTTCCACCGGATCGCGAAGTCGGTCCAATTCCGACTTGTCCGTCTCGTCCTTGATGACGGCTTTGATCCATTCGTCCGGGGAGAGGCGAAAGGCTGGATGGGTGATTTCCAACTGTTTGGCGAGTGTGGTTTTACCGGAACCTGCCATGCCGCAAACCAGGTAAAGCGTCGGCATGATTGCATTGTACCGTCGCTTGCCGTCCGGACCAAAAAACACCCGGCACACAACGCGTGCCGGGTGCCTTTGACGGCTAGTTGCCTGCTTTAGCGAGCGCGGCTCTAACGAGAGCGGGTATGTCCGAGGAGGAATCGGCGACCGGGATTCCCGCCGCGTTCAGGGCGTCTACTTTGCCCTGCGCGGAGCCGGAGGTTCCCGAGACGATAGCACCGGCGTGCCCCATGCGCTTGCCGGGAGGGGCGGAGCGTCCACCGATGATGTCCATCTGTTAAATAGTCTCGCCGAGACAATTCATCCTTCATATCCCTCCACAACACGGATGCGTCGGTTGGCTCGTTGCTTCACGACCCTGATTGCCGGAACCGCCCCGATGACAATCATTCCGACTATCACCAGCATCGGCACTAAGTTCGGCTGATTCCATGCTCGTTGCGCGGCGGATCGCTTGGCGACATCCACGCGGCGGTACTGATTGAAATCGTTCGCGATGGGGTGCGCTTTGTTATTGTAAAGCCAGTCGTACGCGAGCGAGAGAGAAACACTATGGTAGACCGGAATCCACGGGCAATCCTCTGTCGCTATGTCGCGCATCTTGACGATGATCGCTTGCCGCTCCGGTCCGTCGTCCATGGCGCGCATCTGCTCGAACAGTTTGTCGTACGCCGGGTTCATGTAGTTCGATGAGTTCGGTCCCGGTCGCTTGTTCGGTCCGTAGAGAAGGAACACGAAGTTCTCGGGGTCGGGGTAATCAGCGAACCATCCGTAGAAATAGAACTGGTGCTGATTTTTCAGCAACTTGTCCTGAAACACGTTCGGGCGGGTCGCGCGGCTGTTCACTTTGATCCCGATCCGCTCGATCATGCGCGACAGGATACCCACCTGCAGGCGACCCGCAGGCGTGATACCGGAGTTATCGTAATTGAGCACCAATTTTTCACCCGTTTTCGGGTCAATACCGTCCGGATACCCGGCTTCGGCGAGAAGCTTTTTCGCTTTCTCGACGTTGAACTGGCGGAGCGGGTTTTTGTACGCCGGATCGTAGCCGAACACGGACGGGGCGAGCACCCACTGAGCGGGAACGCCGTTGCCCTGGAGGGTGAGGTCAATATACTCCTGGCTGTCAATCGCGAGCGACACCGCCTGGCGCATCTTCTTATGTTTCTCATCCAAGCCGCCCCAGGCGGAGTCCTGCATGTTGAACGCACAATAATACACGTTCACCTGCGCGTCCTTGTTCAGGCTCGCGCCGCGTTTGGCGAGGGCAGGGGATAAGCCGCCACTCGCCGTCACCACCTGCTGATAGTTCGTGTTGCCGACGCCCGCCGCGTCGAGGTACCCCTGTTGGAAGAGGTTCCAGGAGGATGTCGCCTCTTTGACGATGTTGAAAACGACCTTCGGAGCGAGCGGTAGTTCCTTGCCCGCGTCCTGCAATAAGCCGTTCTTGGCGTCGTTCGGAGCGCCTTCGCTCGGATAGAGGGCTTTGAACCGGTTCGGGTTCGCCTGCATCACGATGCGCTGTTTCGGGACAAACTCACTGACATAGTACGGGCCGCAGCCGACCGGGTGGCGCGCGAACTCGTCGCCGTATTTTTCCACGGCTTCGCGCGGCTGCGGCGTCGTGAAGTGCATCGCCATCAGGTAGCGCATCTGCGGGTACGGCTGGCTCAACGTCACCGTGAATGTCAGCGGGTCGTTCGGGTCTAAGCGTACCCCTTCCATCTCTTTGTCGTACTGGGCTTTGCGAGCACCGGCGTCGTCTTTCTCCGGGAAGCCCTTGCCGTACTCCTCCCACCCGATGACCTTATCGGAAAAGAACGGCGCGACAGGGCATTGCACCTTCGGATCCGCCATGCGCTTGAACGCGTACACGATGTCGGCGGCGGTGGCTTGCCGCCCTTTTCCGCCGGGGAAGCACGGGTCGTCCTGGAACTTCAGGTCCGGGCGCAACGTGAACGTGTACTTTTCGCCCTCGACCTGTTTCGTTTTGCCGTCCGCGCCCTTGACCGTGACCGTCACCTTTTCGCGGGTCGGCTCTTTCGCGCCGATATTGAGTTCGATCTCAAACGGTTCGCGCTTCAGGTAGTGGTACTTATAAAACGAGGGGTAGACCAGGTCACAGACATACGCTTCGTCCACCGTATACGAGAACGCTGGATCAAGCGATTTGGGGTCGTCGGTGAGGACACGGTAGAGCGTGTTGGACTCCGATTCGCCGGGCGGGTAGGGGTTATT
>JACMIS010000266.1 GCA_014381035.1 Armatimonadota bacterium | reverse complement strand
TAGTTTGGTTTCCTTACATTCGCCTTGCTTCCGTTCCCCCGCCGCGAACGGTACATTGCTCTTGCTATCAAGACGCACGGGCAACAAAAAAGTTACGCCAAGTATCCGTTGCGCTATGACAACCGCCCCGCTCTCAATCCCCCTCTGCCGGGCGCGGGAAGCGACCGGCGTTGCCGGGCTGAGTTGCCCTCCCTTTTTCAGATCGGGTCTGCCCAGACCGTTCGGGGACGCCATTTTT
Organism: Armatimonadota bacterium; assembly: GCA_014381035.1. Next base: position 5,100 of record JACMIS010000266.1, on the reverse strand, counting down.
TGCCACTGCGGGTACGTGAGCGACGCCAGAAAAAGGGACGTATCACTCGCGGCACTCTCCCAGGCGAAGTCCCCGGCGGAGGGTTCGGGTCGGGTCATATCCAGACTCCGCCGGGCGTCGTTGATGGCGGACAGTTCGCCGAACACACCCGAACGGTTTCGAGATTCCGCGAGCCAATCCGATAGCGTCCCTGCTGACCGTTCCTCGATTCCCAGCAGACGGTCCGCCTTGTCCGCAGGACACACCGCCAATAACAATCCCCGACTCGGGTTCCATAACGAAGCGGGATGTTGAGCGAACGTCGGGTCGGATTTCGCTGCCGGCTTTGCAACGGGCGCGGTTTCCTGTGCGCGGGCAGGACTGATGAACAACACGAGTAGCAAGCAGAAAAAAGCGAGACGATTCATACGCGGCGGACCCGACACAGCGGGCGACTGTTCACCTATGGTACCGTTTCGCGGGAAAAGGTTTCAAGAGGCGGTCGGTGGCGTCGCCGACGGCCGCGCTTTCAGTTCGGCTTCGACTTCCGCGAGCGTTCGGTGCGACCAATCGATTACCGTCAGACCCGGTGTCTCGCCGCGTTTCGTGCGCTCCGTGATTTCTGATGCGGGGGTGAGTGTCTCACTGCTGGATACAGCAAGATAGGTGCCGCTTTTTACATCCGGGACGGGCAGAGCAACGTTCCATCCACCGCCGTACAGATCGATGAGCGGCGGCTCGGCGTTCGGTTTCCAGGGCGCGTACCACCGCACCGTATCGAAACGATCCGCCGCCCTGCTCCGGAACTCGGTCTGTCCCTCCAGGAAAACTGGCAATTTTCCGGTCGCGACCCGTGCGGCTTTCAGCAGGGAAATGACCCGCCCCCGCTTCCCGTTTAGCCAGGCCTTCCACAGCGCCTCGTCTCTGCCGAAGGCTTGATTCTTGTTGTCGACTTCGGCGATCCCGGTGTACTCCTCGACAACAAGATCAGCTGGGTCGACTCCGTGTTCGCGCAAAAAGCCGCGTCGGTGCGCGGGCGGGTATCCCCACTGCACCCACTGAGAATATTCGCCACTAAACGTGTCATCGGTTTCACCGGTCCACGTGTTCAGTTCCCTCTTATCCGCCCGTGCACCGCGGTATCCCGGGGGAAGTATATTCTCAAAAACAACCCCGGCAATACCCGGCACAGCGGCGACATACAAGAGCCGTCGATTCTCCCACGTGAGCACCCTGCGATCATCCGGAACGAGGAGCGAGGGGATGGTTTCGCCGAACAGGTTCTCGTCACGGGGCGAGTTCGCCGGGGCATTCGTGCCGTCCGTCAACGACAGACAGGCGAGTACCGGCAAGCCTGCCCCCGCGTCGCGTGTCGCAGCCGTCAGCACTTCCGGGTTATCCGTCCGTAGCCACACGGCAGACGCCTTCGCCGTTTTACAAAGAGCCACCGCCTGCTTTGCCTCATCCGGACTATTCGCCGAAAGCAAGACGGCGCGACCGGCAGGCGACGCGGGAACGTTCTCGACGATTTTCGCAAGCGCAGGCAACCAGTTCCTATAGAATGTCAGATGGCGGTCGCCGATTTCCCCGCCCAGGTACGGATCGCCCGGCACCTGATAAACGATCTGCACCGAACACGACATCCACAGGCGGTCGGCGGAAATCCGATAGTCCCCCTCCTCATGGGTGAACAAGTCATTCCTTTGCTTCACGCTCGCCGCGATAATACGTTGCTGTTCGCCGCTGAGTTCATCCCGTCTGATCTCGAAACCGTCATTGTTTTTCTGTAGGGTGTCGGCGCTAATCGCGGCGTTCAGACGGTCGCGCCATGCCGCCGGGAACGCGAAAGAATCGTCGGCGTCGAACCGCAGGAGCGGCAGAGGGTTTTGCGCTGTGATCTTTTTGTTCGCCCGTTCGTAGTTGTCTCCCGCTCGGTCCTTCAACGGACTCAACCATTCCGAGATCCGGGCGACCTGCCGCGCCAACGGTTCGCGGTCGCGGGTCAATAGGTAGAGTGGCGTGTCGTCCGATTCCGAAGTAGGCAAAGAACGCACCGTGCCTTCCGCCGCGAATGCGATCGCTGCCAGGACATTGCCCGCCGGGTAGTTCGCGCCGTCCGCAAGCGCCGCGCCCTTCACCACGAAACCGGCTAACCGCTTGTGCACATAAATTTCCGTGCCCGTTGCCTTTCGTATCCGCTCCACGGTTTCTCCCACAGTGAGCGGTGTCTTCTCGTCGGACGGAGCCAGCGATACCGTTCCCTTCAGTGAAGCGAGGCGTATGTCGGCGGGTTTCGGGCGATGCGGTGCTTTAGCGACCACCAGCTGCCCGTACTTCCACTCGCCCTCTTCGTCGGAACGTTCATGTTTTTTCGGGTGTGGCGCGTCCGCGACGATTTCTGGGGCGTCTGGCCCGAGGACAGTGGCGCGATCTAGATTGCCTTTAAACGGATACTGCTTGCCGTTCAGAAACCGCCCTGGCGTTCCATCCTGCACGAACTTCGCGCTGACCCAGGAGACGAGCTTGAGGCGGAACCGAACAGCGCGTCGCTCGTCGTCGCTCAAACGGCGCAGACCCTCCTCGCCGCTCGCCGGACGCCGCTTGTAAGCGAACGGTTGCGGCAAAACACGCTCCCACAGTTTTTCCTGCGCACGGTCGAAGTCGCCATAGCCGACGCCACGCGGAGACGCCGCTTTTTGCCACTGGGATTTCGTGAACGTTGCGAGTAACGCATGCCGCAGGTCGTACTCGTCGGCGTAGAGTTCCTGATCCGCCGGTGATACGGGGCGCAGACGGGTGTTATACACGCTGGTTTTACCGGGCGCAATGACGGTCAGTGCGCCGAAACGCCGCGTCTGAAACCGGGTGTTCCATTCCTTCCAAACTTCTGGATCATCCAGCATGCTCGGCGGCATCAACGCGCTCGCCTGAAAAGGATCGATAACGAGTAACGAGCGACTTCCGGGGCGGGTAAGCCGGTCGAGAAGAAGGTCCGCCGCCGAAATATTGGGCATTGCCGGATCGGGCGTTTGCGCGAATGCGCCGGTAGCAACGAGAAACAAGAGCAACGATAGATAGATGGGCACGGAGGTAAAAACGCACCGCGCGGGCGTTTGGTTACGCCCGCGCCGTAAACCCGTCGCGACAGTCTGTCGGGGCAGCTTGCATTCTCCAACGCGACCGGCATATCGTACCCGCATACATTATCAGGAACGGCAGAAATGGTGGCTCGTCGCGGCAGTACTGCGAGGACACAAAAGACAGTGTTGAACGAGAGTTCATCAAAAAATGCCCGGTCGCATTCGACAGGCGTTGCAGTGTTGCGAAAGACAGACTTGGTTCAACGGCGTGACACAGTATTGATAGCGTGCAGGAATAGATCTCTCGAAAAATAGTATCATTTAATGCAATTCATTTTCAACGTAATTGCATTTTATTTGCGATAATATGAGAGGGGCGTGTATCGATTTATGGGAAACCTCTTTGATAACGCGATCCCTTTGACACCGTTTTGGAGGACGCTTTTGAAAAATACTTTCTGTCTTGTTACGGCGCTGCTCGCAGTTGCCTCTGTCGGCTCGTGCGCTTTCGCGCAAACGCTATACGTCTCCGACTTCGCCTCAGACTTCACGAATGGCACGATCCGCACCGTCACATCGGAGGGAGTGATTTCTACTCTCGCTACCGGTGTCGGAGTTCCGACCCGTCTTACCTTTGCCCCGAACGGCGACCTGTACGCATCCGATCCCGTGGACAGTTCGATAGTGCGCGTGACTCCGACCGGGGTTGTCAGCACCTTCTTTAGCGGAATCGCCGACCCACACGCCTTGGCGTTCGGTACTAATGGCGATTTATACGCAGCGAGCGGCATAGACAATAATGTTAGCCGAATCACGCCGGGCGGTATTCGGACCGAGTTCGTGGGTGGATTCGCTGTTCCGGTAGGGATCGCGTTTGGCTCCGACGGAGACCTGTACGTTTCGGAAGCCAACACTAACACTATCAAGCGGGTCACCCCTTTAGGTGTGGTGAGCGAATTCGCCACAGGCGTCGCGGGCGTTTCCGCTTTAGCGTTCGGTAGTGGCGGCGACCTTTACGCGACAAACGTCACGGACAACAACATAACGAAAATCACAATGAGTGGTATGGTATCCGTGTTCGCGACTGGATTCAATTTCCCCGCCGGATTAGCCTTCGACGGCACGGGAACAATGTATGTCGCGAATTACTTGGGTGGTTCTGTCAGCAAAGTTAGCCCCGGCGGTGTTGTCACGCCTTTCGCCACCGGGCTAAACGGCCCGTTCGGCGTCGGCTTCGCGCCCACCGTTGTACCGGAAGCATCCACGGTTTCGTTCGTTTGTCTGGGGATAGTTGGTTGGGGCATTATTCGGCGACGGAAGTAGTATCTACTACGGTACTCACCCCCGCACACGGGGGTGAGTTTACCCACCCATCGCAGCCGCCGTGTACGCCGCTCACTTCAGGAAGTAATTTTCTTGCCCCTGCGGGGGGGCGGCAGTCCTACATCTGCTCGTTACGGTAAGGTAGACAACGTCGTTGTCAGTGCAAGTGTCGGCTTGGAAAAGACATGCTTTTTAGAATCGCCTCCTCCGACGCCTAGCCGAGGGGTCGTGACGGTTCGGCTTTATCGCTCCTAGTAACTACACAACCGGCACCAAGCCGTTCGGATCAACATGCAGAGGCAAATCGTGCGGATCGCGGGCATAGGGGGCGGTGGTTATGACGGGCGACACACCCGGCGAATCGCCGCGCGAGCGCGAACCGAGCGTCGCCACTTGGTGAACTTGCGAGAGCGGCGCGACTTGTTTCTCGAAAAAGAGGCGGCTCGTGTTGATGCAGCCACTGGTGAAACACTAGTGGTCGCTTGCGTCCCACAGTCTCATCAACTAATGGCGCGAACCCCAGACTGCTACCGGTCGCGCGCCGTGACGTACCGCGCCAAGTTTTCCAGCGTTTCCTTGAACGGCGTCGGGGCGAACGAATCGAGGCAACGTACCGCACGCTCGGCGTGCGCTTCGGCTTCGCGGCGGGCGAACTCGAAGCCTCCGCTACGGGCGATGATCCCGGTGATCGTTGCGATATCGGTGTCGGACAGGTCCT
>JACMIS010000265.1 GCA_014381035.1 Armatimonadota bacterium | reverse complement strand
TCCCGGTGCGTCCCACTCCGGTTTGTACCTCATCGAAGATCAGCAGGGCATCGTGCTTGTCGGCTAACTCGCGTGCTGCCTGAACATATTCCGGTGTCGCCGGGATAATACCGCCCTCGCCCTGGATCGGTTCGAGCATTATCGCCGCCGTGTCGTCATCGATCGCGTCGCGCAGGGCTTCCACATCGTTAAACGGCACGTACGAGAATCCGCCGGGCAGCGGCGCGAACGCTTCGCTGTACTTCGGTTGCCCGGTCGCGGTGACGGTGGCAATCGTGCGCCCGTGAAACGAGTTTTTCGCCGTGATGATGCCGGTTTTACTTTCGCGAATGCCGCGACCACGCTTGCGGGCGATCTTGAGCGCGGCTTCATTGGCCTCTGCGCCCGAATTGCAGAAGAACACCCGCTCAAAGTCAGACAGTTCGATCAAACGCCGTGCGAGTCGTGCCTGCGGTTCCGTCAGATACAGGTTCGAGACATGAAGCAGGGTTGCCGCCTGTTCCTGCAATGCGCGGGTCATATAGGGGTGGCAATGCCCGACGGAACAAACTGCGATCCCTGCCAGCATGTCCAGATACCGCCGCCCCGACGCGTCGTACAGGTACGCGCCCTCACCCCGCGTGAATGTCACGCCGAACCGGGCGTAGGTCGTCATGACGTGGTCGGCGTCCCATTGTTCCGACTGTGAGTTCTCGACCTGGACTTCGTTAACTGTTTGTGTCATCGTTTATTTCCAAAGAACCGGGTAAGCACCGGGCGTACAGATCCGATATACTCCCCTGCAACGCGTAAAAATCTCTGATTGGTGCGGGGGGAGTGTCAAAGTTCCACGGGTAATCCATCTCACCGAGTTCGGGGCGGATCGGGAACGCCAGCATTTCCTTGTTTACGCTGTACTGTGCATTCACGCCCGGTTTGTTGCCCCGTGCATCGATGCGAATCCAACGTCGCGCCTCCGTGAGGTATATCGTATTTACCGCATGGAGCGAATGTCCATCTTTTGGGTCATCGAAAAGCACAAGACGCTGATAAGCAAGCCCCGACGGAATACCCATCGCGCGTAAAATTGCCGCCAACAGATGTGCTTTCGCGTAGCAGATGCCATATCCTGCCGCGAGCACTTCGGACGCCGTAGCGGTGACTTCTGTGGCGCGGATGTCATAGGAATGACGGACGGTGTCGCGCACAAACCGGTATACCGCCTCGGGCGAGTCGAATCCTTGCGCGGTACGTTGGACATCCGGGTGAGCAGATTCTATCCACTCATTCGGTGCCAGATAGGCTTCCATCGGTGCGATTGTTTTCATTAATTCGCGGTTACACTTTCTTCAAATCCACGCCACGTTCGTCACACGTCAACCGCACCGCCGCCCCTTTTTCCTTCGGTTGCCATCCGTTGGCGAGGGCGAAATCGATCATCTTGCGAACACCACCCGCGCCGAACTGTATTTCGTAGCACCACGGGTTCGCGAAAAGGAACTGCCCTTCGAATTCCGAGTGACGGATCGTGATCTGATTTGCATCGTCTCCGTCTAAATGCCACAAATATACGTCTTCGCCGACCGTGATGCGCCGGGTTCGTTTTCGCGGGAATGTCATCCTTCTTTAAGTCCCTTTACACCAATAGCGGTCGATACCCCGTCTCCGCAGGCTTGACCATCGTGCCGATACCTGAGTCGGTGAATACTTCTATCAGGAGCGAATGCGGTCGGCGTCCGTCGATGATATGTGCTCGCGGAACGCCGTCCTCTACCGCCTCGCAGCAGGCTTCTAACTTGGGGATCATGCCGGAATCCACGACACCCGAACGGATCAACTCGCGAGCGTCCGCCACGGTCGTTTCGGAGATCAGCGACTCTTTATCGGCGAAGTCACGGTACAAACCCTCGACGTCGGGAAGGAGGATCAGTTTTTCCGCCCGCACCGCGACCGCGATAGCCGCCGCCGCCGTGTCCGCGTTGACGTTGTACGATTCGCCCTCGGAACCGATGGCGACCGACGAAATAACGGGAATGTAACCCGCACCGGCGAGTGTCTGTAGTATCTCCGGGTTCGTCTTGTTTATCCGTCCGACGAACCCGATGTCGCCGCGGTCTGTTTCCCGCACGGCTTGCAAAAGGTTCGCGTCTTTCCCCGAAAGGCCGACGGCGAGCCCGACGCCGTTCGCCTGACCGCCTTCCGCGTTGAGCAGCGCGACGATGTTCTTGTTCGTCTTACCGGTCAGGACCATCTCGACGATCTCCATCGTTTCGGCGTCCGTGACGCGCAGACCGCCGACGAACTCCGGTTCCTTGCCCATCTTGCGCATCG